>CAYMGK010000118.1:0-6247 GCA_964389965.1 uncultured Clostridia bacterium
TTATGCAGGATAAAAATTTGAGAGGAAAAATGCCAACTTTTACTTGACACTAACTATTCCTAAAGGCGATTGGACAAAACCCGGAAGATACAGTATAATACTAACTAAACTAAATATCTGTCAGCTAAATCCATTTTGGAGCGGAGGAACCAAGTATGTTGGGGCGAGTCCTTATTTACAATAAGGTAGGGTACTCTTTCACCCGAGCCCGTCAGCTAACTTCGCCAGCTTGAAAGAGGGGTGCAATTTAAATTATAGTTTAAAGTTAAAGATATGCCTCTTTAACTTTTTTTTGTTTTTAGCTGGGGGATAAAAGGGAGGAAGTATGAATAACAAATTTATCAAATTGTTGGCTGTGATTACAGTGATTCTTGTATCCGCATTCTTTTTAAGCGGGTGCGGTTCGGAGGAAGCTATAGTAGAGGATGACGGGGGAACGATTGTTATTGCATTACCAAGGGATATTCCTACACTGGATCCTGCAAATCATAGATTGAGAGAAGCGGAAACAGTTATTAAAAATATCTGTGATGGTTTACTGACAAAGACTTATGATGGTGAAATTGTCTCTGAAATAGCAGAGTCCTGGGATAATATCTCTGACACGGAGTGGGAATTTAAAATCCGCGAAGGAATAACATTTCATAATGGGGATCCTTTAACTGCCGATGATGTTGTGTTTTCTTTTGAACGGATTATTAAAGAAGGTGCCATGGAGGGGCAAACATCGCCAAGAAAAGATTTAATGGGTGCAACCTCTGATGTTTACAAAGTCGACGATTATACAGTGCGCTTTGTAAATGATGAACCAAATCCCACATTTTTGCATGGCATAGTTCAACAGCAAGTAATACCTAAGAAATATTTTGAAGAAGTAGGTGTAGATGGGTTTTTAGAGCATCCCATAGGTGCCGGCCCGTTCAAATTTGTATCTGGAAGTCTTACAGATCAAATCATACTTGAAAGATACGATGATTACTATGGTGGTTCACCGGAAATCCCGCCTGTTGATCCGGCGGCTTTAAAAAAAGTCATATTCAAAGTGATTCCTGAGACGTCAACTGCAATCGCTGCTCTTAAAAATGGTGAAGTGAATATAATTACAGTAATTCCCCCCGATATGGTGGAAAACCTTGAACAGGACCCTAATATTAATGTAAAAACCGTTCAGGGAACACGGGTCTATATGTTGGAAATGAATAACAAAATGCCGCCATTTGATAATCCAAAAGTCAGGCGAGCAATGAATTATGCAATCAACTCAACTGAAATACTTGATGCCATATATGAGGGAAATGCCACTCGATTACCTGGTGCCGTTATGCCATATTCATTTGGAGCTAACCCAAATCTAAAGCCATATGAATATAATCCGGAAAAAGCAGAAGCCCTTCTAAAGGAAGCAGGAGTGTCAGACCTAAGTATTGTAATTGATACTGAGCCTAATAGGGAAAATGTAGCTCAGGCTATGGCCGCTGATCTTGAAAAAGTAGGGATAGAAGCCCTAGTTAAGAATTGGGAATGGGGAGTATTGCAAAATCATATTGAAGAGGGTTCACAGCAGATGTACATGACAGATTGGGGAGATTCCTGGCTTGACCCAGTAGGATTTTTGAATCCGAAATTTAGAACAGATGATAGGGGCAATTGGGCACATTACTCAAATGAAAGAGTGGATGAACTTTTGACCGAAGCCGAAAGAATAGTAGACCCCCAAAAACGTGAAGAATTATATAATGAAGCAGAAGAAATTTTGTATGAAGAAGCACCTATAGTTTTTGGTTATACTTTAATGGAAGTAGAAGCCTCAACTGCAAATGTAGAAAACTGGCATCCAAGCATGGATGGAAGGGAAAACATGCATAGAGTGAAGATCACAAACTAGCTGTTGTATATAAAAGAGTAACTAAGGGGCCAAGTGCCCCTTTTCCCATTATTTAAGGTAATTTGAAATTAAAAGTAGGGGGTGGTTGAAATTGAAAGGGATAAAGATATTGGAAAGATTATTGACTACAATTCCCGTCATTATAGGCATTGCAGTAATAGTTTTTTTGTTCATGCGCCTAACTCCAGGTGATCCTGTAGATATTATGATGGGAAAAGCGGGGGTAGTAACCGAAGCCCAAGTAAAAGCACTTCAGGATGAATTTAATTTAAATGAGCCCCTTCATGTTCAGTTATATATTTTTTTCAAAGGGTTGTTTTCCGGGGATTTAGGCAATTCAATAACGAGGCGGGCACCAGTTACAAAACTCATCAAAGATGCCTTGCCGGCAACAATAGAACTCGCTATTGCAGCATTATTGGTATCTTTGATACTTGCATTGCCCATAGGCATCATATCGGCTGTGAAGCAAAACTCTATTTTCGACAAAGTAGCAATGGCAGGCTCCTTTGTAGGCATATCCATGCCGGCTTTTTGGCTTGGCATTGTATTAATGATTATATTTTCGGTTAATTTAAAGTGGTTGCCGACTCAGGGCCGCTTGGGCTATATGGTTAGCATACGACATTTAACTGGCTTTTACATCATCGATTCAGTATTGACAGGAAATGTGCCAGCACTAATCGATGCTTTAAAACACTTACTACTACCTGCAATAACACTTGGAGCTTCAATGGCAGCCATAATTGCAAGGGTTATGAGATCTAGTATGTTGGAAGTTTTAAAACAGGATTATGTTATGTTGGCAAAAGCCAAGGGCTTACCGGAATGGATTGTTGTAATAAAACACTGTGTCAAAAATGCAATTATGCCAACAATAACCGTTGTGGGTATGCAAGTAGGTGTCCTTTTAGGTGGCAATATGATTGTTGAAAGTGTCTTTGGATGGCCCGGTCTCGGTAGGCTTGTAGTAGATGCTATATTTAATAGGGACTACCCACTAGTACAGGGTGTTGTAATGTTTTATGCATTGACATTTGTCATGGCGAATTTTGTTGTGGATGTAATATATACTTATATAAACCCCAAGATTGAAATGTAGTAGGGAGAAAGGAGAAAACAAATGGGCGCAAAGCAGAAAATGTTCAATACTCAAACAAACCGAACCTACTCAAACAATTTACTAGCAGTAAAAATTAAATTAACTTTAAAAAACATCAAAGGTTTTTTTAAGGAATTAAGAAAACACACAACTGCACTACTTGGTGTAAGTGTGCTTATAATATATGTAGCAATTGCAGTATTTGCCCCTCTAGTAGCAATTCACAATCCTAAAAACACCGATCTTGCCATAAAGACTAAGCCTGCTGTTTGGAATGGTGGAGACTGGAATTATCCTCTAGGGACCGATCAACTGGGGAGAGATATTTTTTCAAGGATTGTATATGGTGCAAGAGTATCCTTACTAGTAGGATTTGTGATTTCCATGGCTGTCGGTACACTATTGGGCTGTCTTTCAGGCTATTTTATGGGTGGATTTGATGTGTATGTATCAAGATTTGCAGATTTATTACTTGCATTTCCCTTTATGATTTTTGCTATAGGTGCAATGGCTATGTTAGGACCGGGCTTTTGGAATCTTATTTTGGCCCTGAGTTTTAAAAGTTGGGTGGAATTCTTTAGATTAGCAAGAGGGGAATTGTTATCAGAAAAAACCAATGAATATGTTGAAGCTGCGAAAGTATTGGGGATGAGCAATATACGCATAATATTTTCTGAGATTTTACCTAATATTGTTCACTCTGTTTTAGTATTGGGCACACTTAGAATAGGCTATTTAATAATCATGGAAGCATCTCTAAGCTACTTGGGTCTTGGCATTCCACCATCTATTCCTGCATGGGGCTCTATGATTGAAGGTGGAAGGGACCACATGTTTAATGCTCACTGGATTTCCACATACCCCGGTATTGCATTGATGATATTAGTCCTAGCAATAAATATGTTTGGTGAGGGTCTTAGAGATATACTTGATCCTAGATTGAAAGTTGAATAGGGTTTTTGTGGGGGGGGAAAAAAGAAAATGCTAAAAATAAGAAACCTAAAAACAATTTTTCCAACTGAGCGTGGCATTGTTAGAGCAGTGGATGGAGTTGATTTCTCACTGAAATCAGGGGATATAGTGGGTCTTGTAGGGGAATCGGGTTGTGGAAAAAGCATGACATTACTCTCGATTTTACGTCTTGTTCCTGCACCGGGTAAAGTTGATACTGGAGAGATAATGTTTGAAAGAAAAAATCTTATAAATGCCACCCCTCTTGAAATGAGAAGGATCCGTGGTAAAGAGATATCCATGATATTTCAAGACCCAATGACAACACTAAATCCTGTATTTAAAATAGGGGAGCAAATAAGAGAATCCATGCGGGCACACGGATTATTTAAAAATGGTGGAAGTTTTTTTGAAAATCTATTTAAGAAAAATCAAAAAGTAAAAGAATATGAGAGAGCATTGGAGTTGATGGAAGAAGTGGGGATATCGGCACCTGATTTAAGGTATAATGACTATCCTCATCAGTTCAGTGGCGGTATGCAGCAAAGAGCATTGATAGCTATTGCACTAGCCTGTGAACCAAAGTTATTGTTGGCAGATGAACCAACTACAGCCCTTGATGTGACAATACAGGCACAAATATTGGAACTTTTGCATAAAATCAATGAAACCCGCGGGACAAGTATTATTCTAGTCACACACGATCTAGCTGTAGCTACCGAATTCTGCCATGAAATCGCAGTTATGTATGCAGGTAAAATAGTAGAGCGTGGACCAACTGATAAAGTGATAGAAAATCCTAAACATCCCTACACTAAAGGTCTTTTAGCATCAATACCGAAGATAACAAAAACAAAGAAGAAAATAGAAGCGATATCGGGGAATGTACCTGATCTTGCAAAACTGGACAAAGTCGGGTGCGCATTTTATGATAGATGTAATGAAGCAAGTGCAAGGTGTAAAAAGGAAGAAATACCTATGGTAGAAGTAAAACCGGGGGAATTTGTTAGATGTATCCATTATACCTCAGAGGAGGTTAAGGAATATGACTGATATAACAAATAAGCCTTTAGTAAAGATAAAAAACCTTAAAAAACACTTCATTAAAAAACCGAGTTTTTTAAGCAAAACCCTTTTAAATCAGAAAAAAACTGTCTTAAAAGCAGTTGATGGAATAGATTTGGATATTTTCCAAGGAGAAACTGTAGGCCTTGTTGGGGAGAGTGGTTGTGGCAAAACAACTCTTGGAAGAACGGTTGTTAATCTATATAAACCGACCGCCGGCAGTATTACTTTCAATGGTATCAATACACAGAGAACTGCAGAAAATGGGGAGGATTCCTTCCATCAGCAAGTTCAAATAATATTTCAAAATCCATATAGTTCATTAAATCCTAGGAAAACTGTTAGAGACATGCTGTCTGTACCACTACAAAATAGGGGAATAATAGATGAGCTTGAAAGGGAAAAAAAGATTGAAAAACTCCTTACTCGAGTAGGCCTTTTACCAAGACAAACAAATTCATACCCACATCAATTCAGTGGTGGGCAAAGACAAAGGGTGGGTATAGCGAGAGCATTAGCTGTGCAGCCCAAATTTATAGTTGCAGATGAACCTGTTTCTGCCCTTGATGTTTCCGTTCAAGCTCAAATTATCAATCTTTTACAGGAATTACAGGAAGAATATGATTTAACTTATTTATTTATTGCTCATGATCTTAGTGTTATACATTACGTAAGTGACAGGGTAGCAGTTATGTACCTGGGTAAAATTGTTGAAATAGCCGAAACCAATGAATTATTCAATAATAGTCTTCATCCTTATACTAAAGCACTACTCTCTGCGATACCCAGTGTAGATAAAAGAAAAAGACAAAACAGGATAATACTTGAAGGAACCGTTCCAACACCAGTCGATATTCCAACAGGGTGTAGATTTAAAACAAGATGTTTTATGAAAAAAGGCAGTATATGTGATAAGGAAGAACCTATTTTAAAAGATGTCGGAAATGGCCATCAAGTAGCATGCCACCTATGGTAACAAATAAAGCACCAGGGACGGACCTTTCTGCTTTCTTATACAGACTAAAAAGCCGATATTGCGGACAATAAGGTGCCGTGCATACACTTATTGCACTTCCCTTTCCCTACTGCAATAAATAAAAAAATCTGATATAATGCAAATAGAAGCAATTGCAAAACAACAAGGAGGCCGAGCGTAATTGAACAATATAAAACTACTTAGCCCACTGAGTGACATAGTATTTAAAGCACTATTTAGCAGAGAAAAAAGAGAAAGCAAGATAATC
>CAYMGK010000119.1:0-6194 GCA_964389965.1 uncultured Clostridia bacterium
GTAGGTAAGTTTTACTATACCTTCTAAGTCTAATTGGGTTTCTGTTGGAAGCCCAATCATGAAGTACAGCTTAATCCTTTTCCAACCCGCCACAAAAGCGTCATGAACAGAGGATAACAGATCTGTCTCTGTCACACCTTTATTTATTACATCTCTCAATCTCTGTGTTCCTGCTTCAGGGGCAAAGGTAAGACCGGTTTTTTTGATTTCTTGCACCTTTTTGGCAAGTTCGAGGGAAAAAGTATCTATTCTAAGGGATGGTAAAGACAGCCCTACTTGATGTGGTGAAAATTCATCTATCAACATTTTCACAAGCTGTTTCAATTCTGAATAATCACTAGTGCTAAGTGATGCAAGGGACAGCTCTCCATATCCAGTTGATGTGATAATATCTTTTGCCAATTCTTTTAATTTCTGTGCCGACTTTTCCCTAACCGGCCGATAAATCATTCCTGCCTGGCAAAAGCGACAACCATGTGGACACCCGCGAAATATTTCGAGGATGGCTCGATCATGTACAATATTCATATAAGGGACTACGAAATCTGTAGGATAGTAACTGCAATTAAGATCTTTTATCACCCTTTTTTGTACACTTCTAGGAACATCCTTTTTTTTAGGTATGATGCTTTTTAAAGCCCCGGAGTCACTGTATGATACATCATATAGTGAAGGCACATAAACTCCGGGAATTTGGGCAACTTCATCTAAAAACTCTCTTCGATTCCCACCTCTTTTTTTAAAAACTTTGTAAAGATCTGTGATTTCGATAATTACTTCTTCTGCCTCACCAATAACAAAAAAATCCACGAAATCTGCCAATGGTTCTGGGTTATAAGCACAGGGTCCACCGGCTATTACGAAAGGATGATTGCTATCTCTGTCCTTTGAAAGGATGGGGATATTTGAAAGCTTTAACATGTTTAATATATTGGTATAACTCATTTCATATTGGAGGGTAAAACCCAAGAAATCAAATTCAAAAATTGGAGTTTTACTTTCAAGGCTAAAAAGGAAAATGCCTTGTTTTAGCATCAACTCTTCAAAATCAATCCATGGTGCAAAGACCCTTTCAGCATAAATATCATCATAATTGTTGAGAAGGTGGTATAAAATCTTAATACCCAAATGAGACATACCCACTTCATATACATCAGGAAAAGCTAAGGCTATGTGGACTTCTATATTGTTTTTATCTTTTTTTACACTGTTATATTCATTTCCAATATATCGAGTTGGTTTTGAAACTTGAAGTAAAAGTTGTGCGAGCTGTTTTTCCAGTGACAATTCTGTGCCTCCTATAAGCATATATGGGATTTCATTTTTATTATATCAAGTCCTTTAACTCCAAGTTTAATCCTTTTGTGACCACTTTGTCAAATATTTCCGTTTCAGTTAAGTGTCTTTTGATTTCCATGTTTTTATCTAACACATATATAATAAAATATTTTTGTGGGTCAAATAAATATAGTATTTCTTTAACCGGCGTATTTTCAGTTGTTATTATGAGATCTCCGTGTAAATATGTGTTTTTATGAAGTTTTTCTTTCTTTTTAGACAAATGTTTCATGAACACTATTTGTGCGTTTTTTTCCGCTTTTAGGGCTTGCTGAAATAAAAAAAAACTTACTATAAAAAAATTTATTAATACTCTTTTATAGATAAGGCCTAAAAAGGCCAATAACAGTAATAAAAACGCAAGTATTTTACCTGTTTGTGATGCAATTCGCACTGATGCGGTATAGCTCATTCTTTGTCTAAGCCATAATGCAAAAATTCTTCCTCCGTCAAGGGGAAGGGCGGGCAGCATATTGAAGATACCTAACATTAGCTGATAATGTGTAAAAAGTCGAGCCGATCCGGGTAGGATAAAGTTTTGGCATGTAAGGAATAAAATAAGACCTACCATAGTAAAGTTCCCCAAAGGCCCTGCTAAAACTATAAACATCTCTTCAGCTACAGATACCTCATCGAGATTTGATTTAATTCTACCTCCAAAGGGCAATATCTCAATTTCCCTGATTTTAAGCCCTAGTTTGCGACCTACAAAAGCATGTGCATACTCGTGGACTCCTAGAGCTAATAATGCTGCTATAACTTCCATGTACATACCTGCTGCAAGGACAATTACTATAATTGCTATGAAAACAGGGCTTATGCTTATTCTGATGTCAAAGAATTTTAAGGCCATCCAGCTTCTCCCAAGTATTATTAGGTATATTGAGCCACTTCCTGGGGTCTTCTGATTTACCATTGCTCCATATTTCAAAGTGCAAATGTGCGGTTTCGGCAAGCCCTGTACTACCAACTGTTCCAATAACAAAACCCTGTCTGACTATTTCATTTTCCTTCACATGAATATCCTTAAGATGTGCATATACAGTTATCAATCCATTGTTATGTCGAATTCTGACCTCATTTCCCATTTCTTTATCCCTTTTAGTGGAAAAAACCACACCGTCAAGCACTGTTTTCACCGGTGAACCCTCTTTTTGCACTATGTCAATACCCTCATGCATGCGCCGCTCTTTTAATATAGGATGGTATCTCATACCGTATTCAGATGAAATAATCCCATTGACAGGCATCGGTAGCAGAACTTTCCTTTTCTGACTAAAGACGGGCATATTGTTTGAAGTTTTAGCAATTTTATTTATAGCACTCATTACGTCTTTAAATTCATAAGAATATTCAAAGACAAAATAGTCTATTTTCCCGAGAGCGGTTTTAATTATTGGTATGTTTACTTTTTTCATGAACAATACAGATATTATTATAACAATACATATTGTTATTTTTTTTAAAGTATCGGGAGTAAACCACTTTTTATCTGATGACCGCTCATAATAGTACACCTACCGGCACCCCCTTATTGATGTGAGTCGTACGGAAACAAAAATATCTTTTTTTTGCAAGTCTTGTTATATATCTATTTTTTATACAACTCGTTTATTACAAAAGAGGAGCCTATCCATTAAGAATAAGCCCCTCTTTTTTTGGCTTTAGGGGAAGTAGCCATAAGTTTTACTAAAGGGACTTTCCACACCTTAGTGGAATCTATTTCAAAAAAGTATTTTTTGTCTTCGCATTCCTATGTTCAGCACTAAACCTGCTGCCATCATGTTCATTAAAAATGAACTACCACCATAACTCATGAACGGAAGGGGTATACCTGTCACCGGCATTATACCTACATTCATCCCAATATTGATTAGAATCTGAAAGGTCCACATGGAAATTACACCTACTACCATATATGTGCCTAGAAGATCTCGGGCTTTAAGGGCTACCCTTAGTGAATAGTATAGTAGCATGAAATACAAGAGTAAAAGTATGATACCACCGATCAAACCCAGTTCTTCTCCTAGAACCGCAAAAATAAAGTCTGTGTGTTTTACAGGAAGAAAATCCAGTTGATTTTGAGTCCCCTGATAAAGACCTTTTCCGAATATTTTACCTGAACCAATTGCAATTTTAGACTGAATTACATGATAGCCTTTTCCTAGCGGGTCTAAGTATGGGTTGAAAAAGATTAAAATTCGATTTTTTTGGTATGGCACCAAAAAATTCCACAATACCGGTAGTGATAAAATGCCTATAACAACGATACCTGCAACGAGTTTATAACTTAGACCTGCAATAAACGTCACACCAAATGTAATAGCCAGTAGTACTAAAGATGTCCCTAAATCCGGCTGTTTTACTATAAGAAGCATGGGAAAGGCAATATGCATGAACACTGAAAGTAAATCTTGTGGACTATCTAAAGACTTTTTCTTTTCTAAATGTCGAGCTAATGTTATTATAATTGTCAGTTTGGCAAATTCTGAAGGTTGTAACTGAAAAGTACCTAAATCTAGCCAGCGTTGTGCCCCTCCACCTTCTTGACCCTTGAATATTACTAAAAGCAATGTAAATATATTCACAGCGTAAATGACATTGGACCAGTGGGCGAGGGAATGATAGTCTATTGAAATCATAAAAAAAAGTGCAACTAATCCAACCCCAAACCAAATAATCTGCATACGCGCTATTCGAAAACTGCCCTCAGGACTTTTAGCATGAGTTGCACTGCTTATTACAAAGAAACTTAAAATTGTAATCAGGACAATAGCAATTAAAACAGGATATTCTATATTTTTAAGTAGTTTCCGATTCATATCCTTATCCCCCTAAAACCATTAACCATTATAACATACTAGACCAAATTCAAAACAGGAATTAGTAAAAATTATTTGTGCATATTCCCCCAAAAAATATCTATTTTGTCATTATTTTTTATAGGGTCTGCGAATCCTGCATCCTGTCCATTTATTTTCATAACTAATTTCCCTGCAATGGTTTCAGGGTTAAAGGATATAATATTAAAGACATCACTTAGAATCATATTCCTAGGTCTCATCGTTACTATAGCATCATCCGGTATCTTTGTTTCGCTAGATACTCTTTGTCCGGAAATCTCTATAATAGGATCTATTGTGAAATCACGGTCATTTATTTTTAAATGAGTTTTTTTGTCTTCAGGTATATATTCTTTTATTCTGGCTTCCGCCATTTCACCATGTATAGCCGGCTTGAAAGCTATGACAGCCCCGTCATGAATAGGCTGTTTTAGGTCCACATTTTTGCCGTCCATTGTGACTATAGCCGGTTTTGCCATTTTACCTTTGATTACTATCAGTTTCCCGTTCAATTTAAATGTTTTTGCTAAACCAGGCCTTCCCATAATCTCCGCCGCTGATTTTCCCCCATGGACCAGTGCATCAAAAACCGTGGGCTTCTTCTGAGTCAGGATATTAACGAGCTTTTTATTTATATAAACTTTGTATGAAGTCAAATGGGCACCTCTGAGGGAATTTATAGCAATACCAATAGGGGTAACTGAAAAAGGCCCGGCAAAATCTTTGTACCCTTTGACATAACCTAAACCTTCCCGACCCTTTATCCCAACCCGATCTTTGGGTAGTTCTAGGTGAGCAGCTATGTGCTCGGATAGTTTAGGCAGCAGACTCCCACCGCCTATTAAAAGCACTGCTGCAGGAGGTTTGCCGTTTAGTTCCAAAATCTTGCGGACAATCTTCATTGAAAGTGTATTTACAACTGTTTCTATAGATTTTATTATATCATCTGTAGGGAGCTCCCTTCGAGTCCCCAAAATATCTTCAAATTCGACTATATCAGAAATACACAGATCTTTTTTTACTCGTTCCCCCTCATCAAAGTCAAGTAGATACTCTTCACAGATTTTCTCCGTTATTTCATCACCTGCTATGGGGACCATACCGTAAGCAAAAATACTCCCATTGCGGGAAATGGCAATATCCGATGTTCCTGCACCGATATCCACTAATGCAATATTGAGTCTGCGCATATTTGGAAGGACCACAATATCACTTGCGGCAATTGGTTCCAGTGTTAGGCTCTCGAGTCCTAAACCACATCGGTTTAGAACAGTTAACAAACTTTCGACAACTGTGCGCGGTAAAAAAGCCGCTACAATCTTTGTTGAGATGCTATCCCCTTTTTGGCCAAGTAGATTATCCAGAGATTGATTTTGCAAAAACCATTTTATCGGACCAAAACCTACACAGTAATAATCATTTTGGTTTTTATTATTTTTTTCCAGAAGCTTAATTGCCTTTGACAAGGCATCTGTTTCTAAACCTTGAATATCCGCTTTACTTATTTCAATAAAAGGCGAAACTTTTCTTTCAGCTTCAGACTCTATTGTATAAAGAGCTCTACCCGCCGCAGCTACAGCAGCCTTCCGTAATTCTACATCAAGTTCTTTTTCAAGTTTTTGTTTAATCATCCTAACACTTTTGGATACAGCCTCGATATCATGGATCTGGCCATCATACATAACTCTACTTTCATGTTCTAAAACTTTTTTGGCAAGGATTTTATAGGTTTCACCTTGTTTTCGTACAACGAGGCCCACTACTGTTCTGGTGCCCACATCTAAAGCAAATACATCTTGTCCACCTTTGACCAAGAAAACTGCCTCCTTTAAATCTTTGCCAGGTGTTTAATTTTTTTTATGGGGATATTTGCTACTAAAGCTGGAACTGTTGTATTTCTATCTTTATCCATCCGGGTTAATTTAATCTCAGTGCCTTCTTCGTCAATTTCCATATAATCTGAGATCATATGTATGAGTTGGCTTTTTATTAATTCCAGAAATTTAGGTGATA
>CAYMGK010000120.1:0-2812 GCA_964389965.1 uncultured Clostridia bacterium
TCCTAATATACTGGATATAATACCACCAACTTTAACCTCACTTAGGACTACCGCACCCGCACCATCTCCAAAAAGCACGCATGTATTGCGGTCCTTCATATCCGTTACTTTAGATAGTACTTCACTACCTACTATTAAAATATTTTTATATAGACCACCAACTATATATTGTGCTGCAGTAGTCAGCGCATATACAAAACCAGTACAGGCGGCTTGAATATCAAAGGCCGCAGCGTTACTTGCCCCGATTTTATCTTGTATTATACATGCAGTAGCGGGAAATATTCTGTCAGGACTTGAAGAAGCAGATAAAATCAAGTCTATATCTTTTGGTTTAAGGTTGGCATCTTTAATAGCAAGTTTTGCCGCCTCCGCTCCAAGATCGGAGGAACAGACGCCGTCATAGGCCTTCCTCCTACATGATATTCCAGTTCTTTCAGTTATCCATTTATCAGATGTATTAACTTTTTTCTCTAAATCGTTATTTGTAATAATTTTGTCGGGCAGATAAGAGCCTACTCCTATAACTCCTGCTTTCATTCATCTGTTTCCCCTTTTCTTAAACCACTTCAAGGTTTTGTTTCAATTTTTCGTTGATATTTGCCTTTACAAAACTATGTGCGGCTTTTATACCATTAGCAATAGCTTTTCTGTCAGATGAACCATGGCATTTAACTACTATACCATCTATACCTAAAAACATGGCTCCACCATATTCAGAGTAATCTAAACTCGCCTTTACTTTATTGATTGCCGGTTTTATCATCATCGCTCCAATTGAGCATATAATATTGTCTTTAATTTCTCGTTTTAATTGGTGAAAAACATGCATTCCAAATCCTTCTACGGTTTTTAAAAATATATTCCCGGTAAAACCATCACACACTACCACATCGAAATTCCCGTTAAAAATATACCGCCCTTCCACATTCCCTGCAAAATTTATGCTCTTTATTTGTTTTAACTCTGAATATGCTTTTCTTATAATGGAATTTCCTTTTTCTGCTTCTTTACCAATATTCATAAGACCCACAATTGGGGTTTTTCTGCCAAGTATTTCACTTGAATAAATACTTCCCATTTTAGCGAACTGTACAAGGTTTTTCGGTTTTACCTCACTATTTGCCCCAATATCAAGCAAAAGCACTGGTTCTTTATCGGTCGGGAACAAAGTTGCAATAGCAGGCCTATCAATATTCTTTAAGCGGCCCAAAATAAACAATCCCCCGGCCAATAAAGCCCCTGTACTTCCGGCGGAAACAATGGCTTCACCCTTACCCTCTTTTAACAACCTAAATCCTTTAACTATTGAAGATTTTTTTTTCTTACGGATAGCCGCTACAGGCTGTTCATCGTAAGAAATTACCTCCTCAGCATTTACTATTTCAATTGATTTATTAGTTGCCTTTAAATGTTGTTTGATTTTATTTTCGTTTCCTACAAAAACAATATCCACATCAATATAATTTAAAGCCTCCAGTGCACCCTTAACTACCTCTTCAGGAGCTCTATCTCCTCCCATGGCATCTACTAATATCCTCAATTAATCCGCGGTATTATTAGCCCTTATACCGCTTCCCCCCCTTTCAAACTAAACTTCATATACTCAATTGTCATCTTCATTATCAAGGGATACAAGGATAAATTTACCCCTAAAAACTTCTTGCCGCTTAACAAATATCCTGACAAAAACAAACTTTTTATTCCCGCGAACCCTAGTCACTTCAGCTTTGGCTACTAGCTTTTGACCTGCATAGACCGGTAATTTGTATTTAATATTGGCAACTCCTGTTAATGCAATTTTAGCATCGATTGTGGCTATAGCTAACGAGTTGGCTTGGGCGAAAATAATTTCACCCCTGATAACCTTTGATTTTCCAAAAGTCATCTTATTCGTCGTTTCTAAAATAGAAATCCCCCTTTTATCCAGTTCAAGATCAACCAATTCGCCAACGATTTCTGTTATATCAATAGAACGGACTTTGGCGTAATTTTCCTCAGCCACAGCCTTAATTCTTTCTCGTAGTTCCGGTAGTTTCAGTTCCATCCGATCCAAGCGTATTGTCTGTATGCTTACATTAAACTTTTCCGCTAGTTCTTCATCATTTAAAAAGGGATCTTCAGCAAGCGTTTTAATTAGAAGTTTTTGTCTTTGTTTTTTTGATAGCCCTTTTTTTGACATTTAGCCACCTCTATATTAGTTGCTTTTAGGAGTAGATGTTAATAGTATATACTATGCTTTTAAAAAAATCAATACCATGAATACAAAAATACTATAAAAACATTGGGATACTTGGATTCAAATAAAAAACACCTCCAATTTTGAAGGTGTTTTTTTTACTGAACCAATACATAGATAATTTATTGACAACTACATCACTTTAAAACCACATGACCAATATTTTTATACCGATCTTTCAATTAATTATTTCGCTTTTTTAGTTTTTATGTCGACCGCCTTGCGATTTTTATAGTATCCGCAACTAGGACACGCTCTATGGGACAGCTTCGGATCAAGGCACTGAGGACATTCTGAGACTGGCGGTAAAGTTAACTTTTGGTGACTTCTTCGGGAATTTCTTTTAGATTTAGATGTCTTATGCTTTGGGGTTGCCACAATAGTACCTCCCTTTGGAATTTATATTTTGCACTCTTGGTCATTTGTTTTGAAATAATTGTTTTAGCGCAGAAAACCGAGGATCAAAATCATCATTTTCACATTTGCAAATGGTTGTATTCATATCCTTGCCACACTTTGAACACAATCCCTTACAATTGGGTTTACACAAAATTTTGCCCGGCCAATTTAAAA
>CAYMGK010000120.1:2822-6179 GCA_964389965.1 uncultured Clostridia bacterium
CTTTTATTATACAAGGGTTTAAACTTCCAACGAAATTTAAAATTATTTCATCTGCTATTTGTGGATTTAAATTTATTTCATCCCCACTGAAAGTAATTAAATCCCCTTCTTTGCTTTTTTCGCGAGCATCACTGAATTTTAATGAAAAGACAATTGTTTGTTTTACATTGGTTTGCTTAAGACATCTTGAACAAACCCCAATTGCCACTACTTCAATTCGCCCCTTTATTTGAAAAACCCTATTACCTAGGTTTTCCATTTTACCTTTAACTCTTACTGGCCCAACAGTATTAACTCCTTCTTTTTTAAGATTCACATTCATTGTTGATTTTTTTAGGTCGAATTCGGCGCTACTTCCAACTACTTGTTTTATTTCGGCCAGATTAAGTTTCACATGATTTCACCTCGGAAAAATCTTGTTATATTATATAATCTCAAAAAAACAGTGTCAAGCAATATTAACAAGTGACTTAGTGTCTAATGCTATCATTAATTCTTCATTTGTTGGTATAACAAGCACCTTGGTTTTTGCATCACTTGCTGAGATGTCCGCCCGTTTTCCACGGATTTGATTTCTCTGCTTATCGATTACTATACCGAAATACCCCATTTCGCTACATATCATCTGTCGCATAGAAATTGAATTTTCGCCAATACCACCAGTAAATACTATAGCATCAATACCGTTCATAACAGCTACGTAGGAACCTATATACTTCTTGACCTGGTACGCAAACATTTTTAATGCCAAATCCGCACGGGAATTGCCCTTTTTTGCAGCATCTTCGAGATCTCGGAAATCACTGCTCACACCTGAAATTCCATAAACACCACATTCTTTATTCAGATAATCATTTATTTCATTGAGATGTATTCCTTCGTTTTCCATAATAAAAGGCACTATCGCAGGATCAATATTACCACAGCGTGTTCCCATTATTACTCCTTCCAATGGTGTGAAACCCAAACTATTTTCAACCGATTTACCATTTTTTACGGCAGTAATACTAGAACCATTACCCAGATGTAAAGTAATAATTTTTAGCTCTTCAATGGGTTTTTCCAACATTTCCGCGGCCTCGGCAGATACAAAACGGTGAGAAGTGCCGTGAAAACCATATCTTCTAATTGCGTATTTTTCGTATAGCTCATACGGGAGGCCATACATATATGCGTGTTCTGGCATGGTCTGATGAAATGCGGTGTCAAACACTCCTACCATGGGAATATCTGATAAGAGCTCTTTTGCCGCCTCAATACCTATGATGTTCGGGGGATTGTGTAAGGGTGCAATAGCAACGTTCTCTTTTAAAACACTCATTACTTCATCATTTATTTTAACAGAACCAGAAAATTTTTCCGCACCATGTACTACCCTGTGACCTACCGCTGCTATTTCAGAAACATCATCTAAAACACCATGGTCTTTGTTTAAAAGAGCATCTAACATCATTTTGACTGCTACCCTGTGATCTGGTATTGTTTGAAATGTTTTTAAAGTATCTTTATTCGTAGGCATGTGTTTAAGCATTCCTTGATTTAGACCTATTCTGTCTATCACACCTTTAGCAAGAACTGTTTTGTCTTTCATATTAAAAAGCTGATATTTTAAAGAAGAACTACCGCAGTTAATTACTAGGATCTTCATAAAAAAACCTCCAATTATTAATGTTAATTCCAATGTGGAAACACTTCAAAGATAAAACCTATAACAAAGAAACCCTTCCAAGTAATGCCACCCCTATTTTTGGTCTTGGAATATCAGATCTTACTTTGCGAGAAGTAGCCATAAATTTTATCTGAGGAACTTTTCACACCGGAATCATTGTTTAATTTGCCTGTAATGAGGTGATTGCGACAACATTCACAATGTCTTCAACGCTACAACCCCTTGAAAGATCATTTATTGGTGCCGCTAAGCCCTGGCTTATGGGCCCTATAGCTTCGGCCTTTGCTAGTCTTTCAACAAGTTTATACCCTATATTACCTGAATTAATATCTGGAAATATAAGAACATTAGCCTGTCCTGCAACAGGGCTGCCAGGTGCCTTTGAAGTAGCAACCCCGGGCACCAAAGCAGCATCAGCCTGTAGTTCGCCATCAGCCAAAAAGTTTGGGGTATGCTGTTTCAGTATTTCGGTTGCCTCTATTACTTTATCCACCATTTCGTTTTTTGCACTCCCTTTGGTAGAAAACGACAACATAGCTACTTTTGGCTCGGTGTCCGTTAAAGCTTCCCAAGTTTTTGCTGTGGAAAGAGCTATTTCCGCTAGTTGTTTAGCATTGGGATTTGGATTTATAGCACAATCAGCAAAGAGTATATGACCATTAAAACCAAACTCACAATTAGGTATAATCATCATAAAAGCACTTGATACAACACCCACACCGGGTGCTGTCCTCACTATTTGAAAAGCAGGTCTGAATACATCACCGGTGACGGTAGTAGCACCGGCTACCATCCCATCTACATCTTTATTTTTGACCATTAAGGTACCATACCATATTGGGTTTTTTGCCAGTTCTTTAGCTTTTCCCAAAGTCATTCCCTTATGTTTGCGTAATTCGTGTAACAAACCGGCATACTCCTGCACTTTTGGAGATAGTTCAGGATCAATTATTTCAACTTCTGTCTTATCAATGTCTTTTAATTTACTATTTAACTTTTCCAAACTCCCCAAAATTATAATCCTTGCAATTTTTTGTTTTGTTATAACTGCCGAAGCTTTTATAACCCTTTCATCTGCACCTTCAGGTAATACAATGGTTTTTAAAGATGTCTTAGCACGCTCCCTAATTGTTTTGATAAAATCCACTTTTAAACTCCCTTCTTTATTTTTTATACGGTTTTAATTGTGTCTTTTAGACCAATGATTATTATTTTGTATACATAAAACCGTATTAATTATAACACATAAATTAGCAGTTATAAATGTTCTATACTCAAACAAAAAAATCCTGCTTAATATTCCCCTATTTATATTATATAATGATTAAAAGATCAGTGAGGAGTGAATCCATGAGTATCATCGGTGTTATTGCAGAATATAATCCTTTTCATAAAGGTCATTTATATCATTTAAATACCATAAAAAAAACACTAAAGCCCGAAGGTATTGTTGTTGTCTTAAGCGGAAACTTTGTTCAACGAGGAGAACCCGCCATCTTTGGTAAATGGGCCCGAGCTGAAATGGCACTACTTGGTAGTGCGGACCTCGTTATTGAATTGCCTGTCTGTTTTTCCACTGCCACTGCTGAGATTTTTGCCGAAAGTGCCATAAACTTATTGTCACAAACACAAGTTATAAACACCTTGAGCTTTGGAATTGAAGAATATCAAGAAAAAGAATTGTCATA
>CAYMGK010000121.1:0-6150 GCA_964389965.1 uncultured Clostridia bacterium
ATTTTTATAAGGAAACAGTATGCCACACCCGTCGCTTCTTCGCTACCCTCCGGATTAAGGTATTTTTCCGGCGACTTCAATACAATTCCTTCCACATCAGTAATCTTCATGCTTTTACTCCTTATCCCAGTATCGCTATAGCTTTATTCGCTTTACCTTATAATAAAACGACCAAATCCACCTTCGTATCACTTTAAACAGTTCACAATGTTATGCCTAGGGCGCTTTCCGGAAATAACATCCTCGACATTATCAATAATTATTTTCCCTATCTTTTTAACGGCCTCCACTGTACCCGCTCCGGTATGTGATGTCAAAATAACATTGTCGAATGCTTTAAATTTGCTGGGATTATCCTTTCCAAATGGCTCGTTTTCATGAACGTCAAGTCCGGCACCAGCTATTCTTTTTTCTGATAAAGCCGTGAAAAGAGCCTCTTCCTTTATTATCCCACCACGTGACATGTTTACGATATATGCACTTTTTTTCATTAGTGAAAGCATTTTTTCATCAATTAAGTATTTTGTCATATCATTAAGAGGTGTATTTATGCTTATAAAATCCGCCATACTCATAAGATCACTTAAAGGCACAGAAGTAGCACCATACTGCCGAATGGTTTTCTCGTCGATATAGGGATCGTGCACCAAAATGTCCATGTTAAATCCACCTTTGGCTATTTCAGCAATTTCACTTCCAATAGCTCCAAACCCCACTATACCTAGAGTTTTGCCGTATATCTCGTATCCCATAGGATTACACCATTCATTAGCCCGAACTTTTTTATCATCCCAAACAATTTTGCGTGCAAGCCCGAGGAACGTAGCAAAGGTATGCTCAGCAACAGCTCTTGCATTGCCACCTCGAGCGTTTGTTACAAAGATACCTTTTTCGTTTGCCGCCTTTATGTCAATCTGGTTATATCCGGCACCAAAAACCGCAATGAGTCTCAGGTTAGGAGCAGATTCGATCATTTCACGTGTAACGGGTTTCGCACTGGCAATACAAATATCGCAATCAGTAAAAAGTTCCATAAGTGTTTGTTCCTGAATCGGCATACTTTCTAACCTAAGAGCCACATCAAACTCCCTATTTTTGAAGTAATCTACGAATTGAGGATATGCATTATAGTACGAGTCAACCATTGAAATATATATTTTTTGTTTTTTCATAATGTGCCTTACCCCACTTCATTAAAATGAAAATCAATTATCCACCCAGATAAGCTTTTACAATATCCGGGTCATTTAAAAGATCCTTGCTCATCCCTTCTTTGAATATTTTTCCTGTTTCAAGCACATATGCCTTGTTAGAAATTTCTAGTGCCGAAAATGCATTTTGCTCAACTAGCAAAATGGGTATTTTATGATCTTTATTTATTCGCTTAATAAGGTCAAACATTTCATCAATAATAACAGGTGCCAATCCCAAAGACGGTTCATCTAGCATGAGTATTTTAGGTTCACTCATTAGGGCCCGTGCAAGTGCAAGCATCTGTTGCTCTCCCCCACTTAGGGTCCCACCTTGTTGCTTAGAACGCTCTTTGAGACGCGGAAAAATACTATAAACTTCTTCAACTTTCTCGTCAAATTTCGCCTTACTTAATTTATTTGTATAGGCACCCATCTCAATATTTTCAAACACACTGAGCTTAGGGAAAATCCTCCTTCCTTCAGGTACTAAGGTGATTCCCATTGATACTATTTTGTGTGTTTGCTCACCCTGTATTTCATTACCATTGAACTTAATCGTTCCCGTAGTGGGTTTGAGAAGACCCATTACCGTTTTCATTAGGGTACTCTTCCCTGCTCCATTGGCACCGATAACAGCTATGAGGTCACTTTCGTTCATCTCGAGAGATATGTCTTGCAAAACCTCAATCTTACCATATGAAGCATTTATGTTATCTATTTTAAGCACAGTTTCTCCCTCCCTTACGCTTTTTTCTTTTCAAATCTTCTCCCAAGATAAGCCGTTATTACTTCGTCATTATTCTGTATTTCGTATGGAGTCCCCTCAGCAATTTTACGGCCAAAGTTCAAAACTGTAATCTTTTCACTTACACTCATTACAATGTCCATATTGTGTTCAATGAGAAGAAACTTTATTTTATAGTCATCTCGTATGCGATGCACCATCTTCATGAAATCCGTGCGTTCAGAAGGGTTAAGACCGGCTGCCGGTTCATCCAGCAAGATGATTTTTGGATTTGTCATCATGGCCCTACCCAATTCCGCTACTTTTTGCACCCCATAGGGTTGGGCTCCTGAAATAGCTTTCGCTTTGTCCTTTAGTCCTATAATCTCCAACATGTAATCAGCTTTTTCCGAAAGTACCTTTTCTTCTTCTTTAAACTTTCGAAAATCGAAAATAGTCCTTATGATCCCTGCATTTGTTTCACAGTGACCACCAACCATTATATTTTCCTTTATTGTCATGGATGAAAACAGTTTTATGTTTTGATATGTTCTACGAATCCCCAATCGTGCTATTTCGTGTGGAGGCATACCCATGATTTCCTCAGTGCCGTTGAATACAACAGTACCACTATCACTAGGGTAGACCCCACTAATAAGGTTTATCGTCGTAGTTTTGCCTGAACCGTTTGGTCCAATGAGTGAATGTATCCCATAGTCATCCTTAAGGTCTAATGAAAGACTGTTTACAGCTGTGAGCCCCCCGAATCTCTTGGTGAGATTATCTATTTTTAGCAACACTGTCATGTTTCTCACCAAACTTTCTTATAGAATTTATTATTAAATCACCAAATTTATAAACTAGAGAAATCAATCCCTTTGGAAGAAATATGGCACCAAGTAGTACAACAAAACAAAAGATGAACCAATAGACCTCACCTAAGGAACGGAGCAACTCCGGAAGTAATGTAACTAATGTGGCACCCGCTAGGCAACCCCCGATACTTTCAATACCTCCGACCATCAACATCATAATGAATTTCACGGAGAGCTCAGAAGAAAACTCATCAGGTCCAATAAAACCGGCCAATGCCGCATAGAGAGCTCCCCCTATACAGCCATAAATCGCCGCCAATGTAAAGGCTTTTATTTTTATGCTTGAAATCTTGATCCCACTAGTTGCAGCAGCTTCGGGATTATCCCTGACAGCCCTAAAGGCACGGCCCCATTTCGATTTCATAATTCGTATTGATACGAACACTGTTATCAGAAAAATTGCTATAATCAGGAAATAGAAACCTTTCGAATACCTATCCAGTGTAACACCTAATAACGTGAATTCTGGAATTGATTTCACACCAAGAGGTCCACCTGTAAAATCTGTTAAGTTTGTTAAAAGTAACCTGACTACTTCCGCGAAAGAAAGGGTTGTTAAAACAAGATATATCCCTGAAACGCGCAGACTTGGATATCCAAGCACCACACCGATTATATATCCCATTCCTATAGCCGCTACAAGTCCTACCCATTGAGAAACACCGAGCTTAGTAGTGAGCAAAGCCGCAGTATATGCTCCCAAAGCAAACATACCTGCTGTACCTGTGTTCATTTGTCCCACAAGCCCAGTAATGAAATTAAGCCCCATAACGACAATGGCATAAATAAAGACCTTATTCACAAGAAGCCTATGGTAATCATTCGTAAAAAGAAAAGGCAGTAAAGCAAGAAAGGCTATGCCCACAATGGCTTTTAAGTAGCGGAAGTCTTTTCTCTCAATTATATCCATTATTATTTATTCCTCCTTCTCATATAATTTAATAAAAGTATGCTACAAGCGGTGGTGTTTTTCACTTAACAGCCCTTCAGGCCTAAACAACAGGAATAATATAATAAGAATAAAAGACACCGCATCTTTGAATACCGGAGCACCGCCCAAAGCAAGATAAAGACTTTCCACAAGCCCAACAACAAGACCGCCTGCTATAGCACCATAAAGACTTCCCAAGCCACCAACAACGCCGGCGATATATCCCTTGACACCAATCATTGTAGTCATACCTAAAGTTACACCTGTAATCGGAATAATAAAGATGCCAACTATTCCACAGATAACAAGACTAAGGACTGCTGAAAAGACAAGCATGAATGAAACGTTTATTCCCATGAGCAAACTCGCTTCCTTGTCTTGAGCAACAGATCTCATGGCCTTTCCAACCTTTGTCTCGGTCATCATTAGAATTTGAAGGTATAGGATTATCGCTGTTGCTATTATAATGAATATATATACCCTTGGAAGTGTTACAAACCCTATCTTAAAGGTCCCACTTAAAAAGCCTAATACAGTAAAGCTACGCGGGCCGAATGCCATTCTAACTAGTTCATGTGTCATCATCGACAATGCCATTGTACCTGTCAAAGCATATAATCTGGGTAAATTACGAAGTGGGTTGAATACAGCTACGGCTATGAACACCCCTATCAAAGCCATCAAAATAACCGCTACAACTGCCGAGGGAATATTCCCCCATCCTATCCTCATAACAAAAGCTCCGGCAAAGATATATGCACCCGCCATAATGTATTTTTCGTGACCGAAGTTTATTAAACCACTTGTGTTTAATATTAGCGTAAACTCAATTGCGACAAGGCAATAGATTAATCCCATCGCAAGACCGCTCACTGCTAATTGGATAATTGTTTCCAATATTATAGCCCCCTAATTAAAAGTGACGGGACGCTGTTTCTTAATCTTGACATCAGCGCCCGTGCTAAATCTACATCAGGTTATTCTATCAAGAAGTATTAAAATTTATTCTAAAGTAAATGTGTCAATTGCTATGGCTTTTTTGCCCTCATTTTGGAAGATGATTGCCGTATGTGCCATGTCATTTCTTTCATCACAAGTCATTGGTCCTAAGAGGCTTTGAACATTCTTAGTTTCAGCAAGTGCATCAGCTATTGCTTGGCGGTCAGAGGAGCCCGCTCGCTCTATTGCATCAGCAATTAACCAAACATGTGCAAAGTGTATGCAGTCAATAATATCGACCTGCTCTAAATTCCATCTTTCCTTATAAAGGTCTCTGAACCAAACCATATACTCGTCATCACTGTGAACATCAACATCTGCACAAATATAAAGGCCATCGGCAACTTCATCATCTACAAGATCCAAATAGGTAGCAGTAGTAAATCCAGTATTGCCTATAACAGGTACATCATATCCCAGGTCATGCATGTTTTTGGTGATTACTGCTGTATCAGTAGTGTGGCCCCACATAACGATGCCATCAACACCAGCATCACGCATCTGAAGTACCATTCCACTGTAGTCAATTTCACCCTTATTAAATGTGCTTATAACTGCATTTGTAATACCCATGTCCTCGATTTCACGTTTGATAACTTCTAGGGCACCTATCCCTGTGTCATCTGCTGTTGCCATAACACCGAGTTTCTTAACTCCAATATCTTCAACCATATAGCGTGTCGCAATAGACGAAATAACTTCATCGGTTGTCCTATCCCGGAAGATGTAGGGATTGTCAAGATCGTAAAAAACTGGACTTGTTGCAGGGGTTATAATTGGTAAGTTAGCTCTTTTTATTATGTCAGATATAGCTACTACACAATTAGAGCGCCCAGGGCCCGCAACCGCAACTATGCGATCATCTGCTGCAAACTTATTAGCAACGGCCATCGCACCTTCAGTAGTATACATGTCATCTTCAACTATTAGTTTGAGTTTCTTTCCTCCCAGAACCCCACCTTCTTCGTTGATGAGTTCAACGGCTAATTGGCAAGCCTGAGAGATTGCTTGACCCTCCAGAGGTGCATCACCAGTAATACCAGCTGTAACACCTATATAGATATAATCGTCATCTCCTGAAGTATCACCTGTGGCCCCATTATTGGTTTCAGACGTTTGTGTTTTACCACACCCAATCAAAACACCTGCGAGTAAACAGATGCAAATCATTAAACTAGTAACTTTTTTCCAGATATGATTATTCATATTTCTTTTTGCCTCCTCAATGTTTTTTGTTTTTTTATTGATTTTACTCAAATAATTTGAGTAGAAAATCCGTGGAATGTAACTTGGCAAAAAAGACAAATCCGCCAGACCGTGTCAAATGTCGATTGTGCAATGCTTTTTAGATAAACCATGAATTGTATTGAAAATTATTCATATTTTAGATGTTTAGATTGCTCTTTACACGATCTGACGTCATTTTTA
>CAYMGK010000122.1:0-6079 GCA_964389965.1 uncultured Clostridia bacterium
GTATATGGAGAAACATACAGTCTCAAGACTTGTAGGGTCACCTCCAGGATATGTTGGCTATGATGAAGGTGGTCAACTCACAGAAGCTGTAAGAAGAAAACCTTATTCAGTTGTATTATTTGACGAGATAGAAAAAGCTCATCCAGATGTGTTCAATATCTTGCTTCAAATCCTAGAAGATGGAAGACTCACTGATTCAAAAGGCAGAACAGTAAACTTCAGGAACACCATTCTCATAATGACATCAAATGTAGGTGCAAATCTCATACAAAAGCCCACAATATTTGGGTTTGAACCAATTCAGGATGAGGAAAAAGATTATATTGAAATGAGGGATAGGGTTTTAGATGAATTAAAGCGAACTTTTAGGCCGGAATTTTTAAACCGAGTTGATGAAACCATAGTATTCCACTCATTGAATGAGGAACATATTAGGGCAATAGTTTCTCTTATGATCAATGAGGTCAATGATCGACTTGCCGAAAAAGGGATTTCTATTGATGTTACTGACAAAGCCAAAGACTTGCTAGCCAAAGAAGGATATGACCCCATGTTCGGTGCAAGGCCCCTTCGCCGCACAATTCAAAAACTAATAGAAGATCGACTTTCAGAAAAATTGCTGAAACGCGATATATCCACTGGTGATGAGGTGCTTATCGAAGCAGATGAAGATGAGCTGGTTTTTTCCAGAAAAGAACTGGCCGCTGAGGTATCAGGTACTAAATAAAGATAGTTTTTAGTATTTCCTTAAATTACTGTGGCTTATAGCGGCAAAAGAAACTTTTAAAAAGAAGGGCCTTGACCGCCCTTCTTTTTCTAAATTAAGTGCTTGGAAGGGAGAAGGGAATTTGAAAGGGAAAAAACAATTTGTATGTCAGCAATGCAGTGCACTTGCACCTAAGTGGATGGGAAGATGTCCTGAATGTGGCAGCTGGAACAGTATTGTTGAAGAATCCGTTTCACCTACTAAAAAACTTTTAGCTAAATATAAAAGTCCATTGCAATTGCATAAGATAATGTATTCTGAAAGTGAAAGACTTCCAACATCAATTAAGGAGCTTGATCGTGTACTCGGCGGGGGGATTGTCCCAGGGAGCCTTATATTAGTGGGTGGTGATCCGGGAATTGGCAAATCAACTCTCATGCTACAAATCTGCGGCAATATAGGTAAGCGGACAAAAGTCCTCTATGTATCAGGTGAAGAATCCGAAAAACAAATAAAGCTTCGAGCAGATAGGCTTGGGATAAAAAGCAGGAATTTGTACATATTAGTTGCAAATGATATGAATATTATAGAGAAAGGTATTAAGGAGTCAAGGCCTAATGTGGTTATTATTGATTCTATACAGGCCGTATACTTTCCTGAACTCTCGTCAGGACCTGGTAGTGTGAGTCAAATTCGGGAATCAACGGTTAAATTCCTTAGACTTTCCAAGGAAACCGGTTCTGCAATATTCATCATAGGTCATGTTACTAAGGAAGGTAGTTTGGCAGGACCTAAATTACTTGAGCATATGGTGGATTCGGTTCTTTATTTTGAGGGTGAAAGATATCATTCTTATAGACTTTTGAGGACAGTCAAAAATCGGTTCGGATCAACAAATGAAATAGGTATCTTTGAAATGAGAGATAAAGGCCTCATAGAAGTGAATAGTCCATCGAAATTTTTGCTTTCCGGCAAGCCGCAAGACAGCGCGGGTTCTGCTGTTGTATGTATATTAGAGGGGACCCGGCCTCTTTTAGTAGAGGTACAAGCCCTTGTGTCTAGAACCGGTTTCAATCTTCCCCGGCGGCAGACCTCTGGGATAGATTATAATAGGGCGGCACTCTTGGTTGCGGTTTTAGAGAAAAAGTTAGGCTTTATGTTAGGGCGGGAAGATATTTTCATAAATGTGGCAGGAGGGATAAAAGTAGAGGAGCCCGGTGCGGATCTTGCGGCAATTGTTGCCATAGCTTCCAGTTTCAAAAACCGCCCCGTAATTGAGAATACTGTAATAATCGGCGAGGTAGGTCTTGCAGGTGAGGTGAGAACAGTAAGTCGTCTTGAAAAAAGAGTTCAAGAAGCCGCCAAATTAGGCTTTTCAAGGGCCATAGTACCTTTTGAGAATACAGTGGATTTCCCAAAGCAAACAAAAATAAAACTCAGGGGTGTCAAAAACGTCAGGGAAGCTGTTGAAATAAGTATCAAATAATTCATCTGTATATTATTTCACGACAAGTTGTATATGCCTAATGTCAATAATTTTTCATTTTCGGCATAGATAATATCCTTCAGACTTAATCCGAGAATATTGCATAAGGCTGCAAGATAAAACAGATTATTTCCAATTTCTTGTTCTATAATTTCCCGACAACTTGAGCAGGGCTTTCCCTTGGTATGACAATCCATATAAGATATTAGTTCACAAAGTTTGATTTCACTAGGAATTTGCTGTTTTTTTGCATTAACTTGCATGCAACCACAGCTCGTAACTGATTTTGATACAGCACGATTAACCCTTGCAGAAGATTCATGGATTTTTGAAAGAATGTCTATAATACTTTTATGTCTAATTAAACAACTATTGACAGTATCTTGGAATTCCTCCCAGCTAAGGTTTTTCACCTGTATTCCCCCTTGCAGTAATCTCTATAACTCTATTATGACGCCATTTACCCAATTTGTCAAACAGCACTCTGTTTTTTAAAAGGTGCCAAAAAACCGACTGAAAAAAATTTCGTTGACACGTATTACACCTTGTAGTATAATAAGTTTTTAATTGACAAAAAATCTAAATTGTGTTATACTTGTATGAGATATTTTGAGGAGGAGTTTTTTGGATGTTCAATATTGGAGATAAAGTTGTATACCCTATGCATGGAGCTGGTGTTATAGAGGCTATAGAAGAAAAGGAGATACTTGGCGAAAAGCAAAAGTATTATGTTATGCGAATGCCCATAGGTGATATGAAGGTTATGATACCTTTAAACAATATAAAAAATATAGGTGTCCGGCAGGTAGTAGGTGATGAGGAAATAAATGAGGTTTTTAATATATTAGGCGGAGAAAAGAGCAAAATGTCCAATAACTGGAACCGCCGCTATAGAGCTAATATGGAGAAAATAAGAAGTGGAAGTATATTTCAGGTAGCAGAGGTAGTGAGGAATTTGGCATTGCGCGATAAAGAGAGAAGCCTTTCTACCGGTGAACGCAAAATGCTTGAGAATGCCAAGCATATACTTGTAAGTGAAATAGTCTTAAGTAAAGACATGCGAGAAGATGAAGCACTTCAATTGATTGAAGATACATTCACTTAATATGTGTATTTTCAATCAACACATATTAAGTAAGGGTAAAGGTCTTCTTTATTAAAATGTTTCTATAATAGAGACCTTTATTTTTATTTTAACAAGCATAATCCAGTACGGTTCTAGATTTAATCGGCTTTTTATTATATAATGGTATAAAAATGAACTAAAAATCCTAGAACTGGCTATAATTTAAATGGGAGGTGATGTTCTTGGCAAATAAAGTCATACGAATAATTATAACTATTATTGGTCTTGTAATAGGTTTTCAAGTGATGCTTTTGGCTTTATATTTTAATAATAATTTTATTGGCCTTTTTCATTTGGATTATGTTCCTACTTTACTTGTTGAGCTTACCGGCACATTGATTTTTGGAATAATATTTTATCTTTTGAGTTCACGTATAATAGATGTGGGTTTAAAAACTAAGGAGTGGGTTGAGTATAGGCTCCAAAGAACCCCTATGAGAGATATACTTTACGGGTTTTTGGGCATTTTAACAGGTCTTTTGATAGCAAATCTATTTTCGCGGGCTTTTTTAAGCATACCGTTAATAGGCGGGTATATGCCTGTACTATTCAATGTTATGATGGCATATATGGGTGGGAGTATTGCACTCAAGAAAAAAGAGGAGCTGTCAAACCTCATTTCGTTGCCTATGGAGACTTTTCAAAAAAAGAAGAGAACCCCTGTTGTGATTGATAAGGCAAAATCCAAAATACTGGATACAAGTGTGATCATAGATGGTCGCATAGCGGATATCTGTCGAACAGGGTTTATCGAAGGAACTTTAATTATACCCGGATTTGTGCTTGAAGAGTTAAGACATATTGCCGATTCCTCTGACAGTTTAAAAAGAAATCGGGGTCGAAGGGGTCTAGATATCTTAAATAAAATACAAAAAGAACTTGACATAGAAGTGGAAATTTACGAAGAGGACTTTGAAGATATAGTTGAAGTTGACAGCAAGCTAGTGAAGCTTGCACAGATTCTCGATGGATCTATTATAACCAATGACTTCAATTTAAACAAAGTAGCGGAATTTCAAAAAGTGCAGGTGCTCAATATCAATGAACTTGCAAATGCGGTGAAACCCGTAGTGCTACCAGGAGAGGAAATGGTAGTTCAGGTAATAAAAGATGGAAAGGAAACTGGACAAGGTGTGGCCTATCTAGATGATGGGACTATGATAGTAGTGGATGGAGGCAAAAGGCATATTGGTGGAACCATAGGTGTAATGGTTACAAGTGTACTTCAAACCGCTGCGGGAAGGATGATATTTGCAAAACCAAAATCCCTGTGATTTGGAGTGAGTAATTCATGCAAGTAGATGCAATAATAGCTGCCGGTGGCCAAGGCAAACGTATGAATAGAGGTATTAGTAAACAATTTCTAAATTTAAAAGGTCATCCAATATTGTATTACACTTTAAATAAATTTGAAAACATGAACATCATTAAATCGATTATCCTAGTAACAGGTGCTTGTGATATGGATTATACTAGGAATAATGTAATCGATCGATACGGGTTTAAAAAAATAAAAATGGTTGAAGGTGGCGAGAAACGCCAAGATTCTGTATATAACGGTTTGAGGGAACTTTCCCCTCAAACCGATATTGTTGTTATACACGACGGTGTAAGACCTTTTGTTTCTACAAAGCTCATAAAAAACAGTATTACTGCCGCAGAAAAGTACAAAGCGGTGGGAGTGGCTGTACCTGTAAAAGATACGATAAAAACAGTTGGTAATGGCAATATAATCAAAAATACACCTGATCGCAGTGCTCTTTGGGCAATACAAACTCCACAGAGTTTCGACTATGGTCTTGTTATGGAGGCATATGAGAGGGCAATGCACGACGGGTTTTACGGCACAGATGATACTGTCTTAGTTGAGCGCATGGGACTACCTGTCAAAGTTATTGAAGGGGCTTATGAAAATATTAAGATTACCACTCCAGAAGATATGATATTTGCGGAAACTTTCGTGTCACTTGGGTTTGGAGGTTTTAAAGAATAACTATGAAAATAGGGTTGGGCTTTGATGTTCATAAACTTGTGCCAGGTAGAAAACTAGTGCTAGGTGGTGTAACAATCCCCCATAAAAAGGGGCTGTTGGGACATTCAGATGCAGATGTTTTGGTACATGCTATAAATGATGCACTACTTGGGGCATGTGCCTTAGGAGATATTGGGAATCATTTTCCTGATGCTGATATCAAATATAGAGATATCAGCAGCTTGGTACTTCTAAAAAAAGTTAGTAAGCTCTTAGATAAGGCAGGATACCAAATACAAAATATTGACTCTACTATATGTGCTCAAGAACCAAAACTAGCACCATATATTAATAAGATGCGTGCAAAAATTTCTAGGACTTTAGATATAACGATAGACAAAGTGAGTGTAAAGGCTACTACCACTGAGGGGTTAGGTTTTGAGGGAAAAGGCCAGGGGATTTCGGCCCAAGCCATATGTTTAATTAAAAAAAATAAATAAAAATCATAATTAATTCCGATAAACGTAATTTAAAACTGAATAAAATTTTGGGTTTAGGACATAATTATCTAGTGAGGATCTAAAAAGCCCTCACTTTTTTTATTAAAAAAAACGCCGAATTCCTTTTAATAAAAGGATACGGGGGAACCATTTTTGGGGTGAATCTTCTCTTGGAAGAAGGGTTAGCCTTTCAACCCTAACCCGTCAGCTAACCTCGGAGGCGTAGAAGGGAGATTGAACAATGGGCAAAAAATTTGCCATGATGATGCTTATCTTTTTGGTAATTTTT
>CAYMGK010000123.1:0-6061 GCA_964389965.1 uncultured Clostridia bacterium
TGCAAATCTTCCCCGCATATTTTTTATAAATAAAATGGATCGTGAAAATGCTAATTTCAACAAGGTCCTCAATCAAATCCGTGAATTTTTCGGTTCAAAAGCAGTTCCTTTACAACTTCCTATAGGTGCGGAAGAAAATTTTAAAGGAATTGTAGATATTGTATTACAGAAGGCTTACAGCTTCGATGGGAAAGATGTTAAGGAATGTCCGATTCCTGACGAATTAAAGGATGATATGGAAAACTATCGCACGATGATAATAGAGACTGCCGCTGAAACTGATGATGAACTTTTAATGAAATATCTTGAAGGTGAAGAACTCACTGATGCGGAAATCCGAAAGGGCCTGCGCGTAGGTGTGCTTGCCGGTGATATTTATCCCATACTATGTGGTTCCTCCTTGACAAATAAAGGCATAAGTATGACACTCGATGTACTGCTAGATTATGCGGCATCACCTGAAAACCGACCACAGGAAAAGGGAACAGAACCAGAAACCAATGAAGAAATTACAAGAAAATGCAGTGCCGATGAACCCTTTTCTGCTCTGGTATTTAAAACAATGGCAGACCCGTATGTCGGAAAGCTCACTTTATTTAAAGTAATATCCGGCAGTATAAAATCAGATTCATCTTGCTTTAATGTGAACCAAAAGCAAAACGAAAAACTCGGCCAAATCTATGTGATGAAAGGAAAAAGACAGGAAAACGTCACAGAAGTATTTGCCGGGGATATAGCCGCTGTAGCCAAACTACAGCATACTACTACAAATGATACACTTGCTGATAAAGATGAACCGATTATTCTCAAACCTGTGGACTTTCCAAAACCGGTGCTATCCCTTGCTGCAGCGCCAAAAGCAGCAGGTGATGAAGAGAAAATATCTTCCGGTCTTTCCAGACTTGCTGAAGAGGATAAGACCTTTGAAGTCATAAAAGATCATGAGACTGGGCAGCTTTTGGTTTCTGGAATTGGGGAAATTCACCTAGAAGTGCTCGGAGCAAAGCTTGCTAACAAGTTCGGTTCAGAGATGGTCCTTGATTCCCCGAAAATCCCCTATCGCGAAACCATCCGTGGGACCGCTAAGGTTGAGGGCAAACACAAGAAACAAAGTGGTGGTCGCGGTCAGTATGGTCATGTATGGCTTGAGGTTTTACCGGCGGAAATTGAAGAAGAATTCATATTTGAGGATAAAATCTTCGGAGGCGCAGTGCCAAGACAATACATTCCTGCCGTAGAGAAGGGGATCTCCGAAGCATTAAAAGGAGGAGTATTAGCCGGCTACCCAATGGTTGGGATAAAAACTGTTTTATATGATGGTTCTTTTCATCCTGTAGATTCTTCGGAAATGGCATTTAAAATAGCAGGTTCCATGGCATTTAAAAAAGGCGCTCTTCAAGCAAAACCGGTACTTTTAGAGCCTATTATGGATTTGACTGTCGTTGTTCCTGATAATTTCATGGGAGATATTATTGGAGATTTGAATAAGCGTCGTGGCCGGGTAATGGGCATGGAGCCAAAAGACGGTGTGCAGCATATAAAAGCACAAGTACCCATGGCAGAGGTGTTTCGCTATGCCACAGATTTGCGTGCCATGACACAGGGCAGGGGTTCTTTTGAATCAGCTTTCAGCCATTATGAAGAAGTGCCCGCTATGATTGCGGAAAAAATAATCGCCGAACAGGAAAAAGATAAGGAATAATATATTACCATAATATGTGCTTTCGTTGCTTGTATTTAAGTTTATATTTAAGGAAAAGCTTAAATATAGCATGATATATGGCCGTAATATGCGGTCATTTACCAAAAAGGGAGGCAAATATTGTGGGCAAATCTGATAAAGACAAAGATACCAATAAAAAAAAGGTTGACAGCCTTATAGAAGACCAGTTGCTTGATGATACGATGTATGGCGAAATAATTCCCAGTTTAATGGGTTGGACTTCTTTTGAAAATCAGGAGCAAAGGACTAAACGTCTTACTGAGATCTCAGAGGAGATTACAGCCGAGAAAAAAGGGAAAAAGAAAAAGAAAAAATAACAAGGGAGGACAGTGTCTTCCCTTGAATTATATTTAAAATAAATTAATCATATAATACACTTGCATATTTTGTTTGATTGAAATATAATATAAGCAAAGGTCAGAGAAAGTCAAAATACTTTCAAGGAGCTCTTACCCTTGCGAGAGGAGGACTTTATGGCAAATCTTTCAGACATTATTGAAGGTTTTATCAAAGAAATGTTTGATGATATACCTGAGGGAATTCTTGAAATACAGAGAAATGAAATGGCAAATCAGTTCCAATGTGCACCATCTCAGATAAATTATGTTCTTACAACCCGCTTTACATTGGAGAGAGGTTATTTCGTTGAAAGCCGTCGTGGTGGCGGAGGATATATAAGAATAAAAAAATTAAAAATAAGGGAAGACGAGTTTTTAAAAGAAGTCATAAACTGTATAGGGAGCTCCATTTCAAGCTCCAATGCTAAGGCCATTATTGAGAGGTTGTGGGAAGAGGCAGTTATAACTGATCGAGAAATGAGGATTTTATGTGCAGCAGTAAATAAATATAATTTGCCGCTGAAATATTCCGAACGCAATTTAATTCGGGCACAAATCATGAAAGCTATTATCACTGCTATAATGGATTTTGAGGCTAGAAAAGAGGAGAATGATAATGTTATGTGAAGAGTGTCAGGTGAGGCCAGCAACAGTACACATTACTAAGATAGTGAACAATGAAAAAACCCAAATGCACCTTTGTGAAGAATGTGCAAAACAAAAACACATTTCATTTTCAACTGGTTTAAGTGCTTTCGGATTTGAAGATGCCGGATTTTCCGTAGGTAAATTACTTTCGAGCTTTTTTGAGCCCACTACTGGGCAGGCCCCTATAAGTTTAAGTGAAAGTTTAAAATGTAATCGATGTGGTCTGACTTTCAGAGATTTTTCTAAGACGGGCCGTTTTGGTTGCAGTCAATGTTACAATACCTTCAAAGGCCAGATGAATCCTTTACTTCGCAGGATTCATGGTAAGACTCACCATGTAGGAAAAGTCCCGAAAAGGACTGGGGGTCAACTTAGGATAAAACATGAAGTTAATCGCTTAAAAAGGGAACTTCAAGAGGCGATAAATGCGGAAGAATATGAAAGAGCGGCTGTACTTCGTGATAAAATAAAACAAATAGATCAAAACAAAAACCAGGGATAGGAGATGGTTAAAATGAGCATCGAAAATCTTATGGATCCATCCCAAGTCAAATGGATAAATTCACCTGGACCTGACAGTGATATTGTAATAAGCAGCCGGGTTAGACTTGCCCGCAATGTAAACAATGTGCCATTTCCCCATCTTCTATCTGGGCAACATGCCAAAACAATTGTTAAAAGTGTATATTCTACCTTAAAGGATAACTCTACATTCTCTCAGGATATTGAATTGTACAATGTAAATGAGCTACCACAAGAACATAAAACCCTACTTTCCGAATTACATCTCATTAGTCTTGATATGGTGGATTCAAAAAACGGTGCAGTTATTATCAACCAAGATGGGACCTTGAGTATAATGATAAATGAAGAAGATCATTTAAGGATGCAAATGATGTTGTCGGGATTACAACTGGATAGGGTTTTTAAGGAAATTGATAAAATTGATGATTTACTTGAAGAAAAATTAGATTTTGCATTTGATGAAAAAACAGGGTATCTTACAGCTTGTCCAACTAATGTGGGAACAGGCATGAGAGCATCAGTTATGATGCATTTACCCGTTTTGACGATGATGGATCAGATCGGACAAATTTTATCCACTATATCACAGGTTGGCTTAGTAGTGCGTGGAATCTATGGCGAGGGTTCCCAAGCAAGGGGTAATTTGTATCAGATTTCCAACCAGATAACCTTAGGTAAATCAGAAGCTGATATAATACAAAATGTAGTAGGAGTAGCTCGACAAATTCTAATGAGTGAGCGTAAAATAAGGCAAAACCTATCAGGTGAAGCCCGGATTCGGCTTGAAGATAAAATATTTAGGTCTTATGGAATATTGACAAATGCTAAAACGGTTTCATCACAGGAAGCATTGGCATATATATCTGATGTGAGATTAGGTGTGGATATGGGTATTATTAAAAACTTAAAACCCTCGGTTTTAAATGGTCTATTCATAATGACAGGTCCGGCTTATATTCAGGAAATGTCAAAAGATGTAAAGACATCAATAGGACGGGATCTTTATCGAGCGGATTTTATAAGACAAACAATAAAAAAATGAGGTGAAATCATGAATGGAAAGTTTACACAGAGAGCTCAAAAAGTAATTGTCTATGCTCAGGAAGAGGCTAAACGCCTTAACCACAATGTAATAGGCACGGAGCACTTGCTTTTAGGTTTGATAAGAGAAGGTGAAGGTGTTGCTGCGAGGGCTCTGAATAATTTAAAGATAGATGTAAAGAAAGTCAGAAAACAGGTCGAATCCACTATTGGGGCTGGGCCATTTGCTGTGCAAGGGCCTATAGGATACACACCTAGGGCGAAAAAAGTGATAGAGCTCGCAATGGCCGAGTCAAGGAAGCTAGGGCATAATTATGTAGGTACTGAACACATTCTCCTAGGTCTTATAAGAGAAGGTGAGGGTGTTGCGGCTCAGGTTCTAACAAACTTAGGCGTAAGCATGGATAAGGCTCAAACAGAAGTGCTAAATCTCTTGGGAGACACGAAAGCCCATGCGGCCTATAAAAAGCCGGCTAATACACCTATATTGGATCAATTCGGCAGAGATCTTACGAAATTGGCTACAGAAGATAAATTGGATCCTGTAGTAGGTAGGGAGAAGGAAATTGAACGGGTGATACAAGTCCTTTCACGCCGTACCAAGAATAATCCTTGCCTTATCGGTGAACCCGGTGTCGGAAAAACTGCTGTGGTAGAGGGACTCGCTCAAAAAATTACAGAACAGGATATACCGGAATTATTGAAAGACAAGAGAGTTGTAAGCCTAGATATGGCTTCTCTAGTTGCGGGAACCAAATTCCGAGGTGAATTTGAAGAGCGCTTAAAAAAGGTAATGACTGAGATAAAACAGGCAAGTAATGTCATACTCTTCATAGATGAAATGCATACTATTATAGGTGCAGGAGCTGCTGAGGGTGCAATTGATGCATCTAATATACTCAAACCCGCACTTGCCCGTGGTGAAATCCAAACAATTGGCGCTACTACTCTTGATGAGTACAGGAAACATGTGGAAAAAGATCCTGCATTGGAACGGCGCTTCCAACCGATAACTGTTGATGAACCCACTGTAGAAGATACTATTGATATTTTAAAAGGCCTAAGGGACCGATATGAGGCTCATCACCGAGTTAAAATTTCTGATGAGGCATTAGAAGCTGCGGCAAAACTATCCCACAGGTATATCAGTGATAGGTTTTTGCCGGATAAAGCTATTGACCTTATAGATGAGGCGGCTTCACGGGTGCGCCTAAAGACAATGACAACTCCACCTGAGCTGCGTCAAGTGGAAGAGGAATTAGAATCCATCCGCAAAGAAAAAGATGCGGCTATAAAAGCTCAAGAATTTGAAAAAGCCGCAGGTTTTAGGGACAAAGAGCAAGAAGTTAAGTCAAAGGTGAAAAAATTAAAAGAACAATGGCAAAAAGATCATCAGCTCGGAAATTCCACTGTAACAGAAGATGATATAGCACAGATTGTCGCTAGCTGGACAGGTATACCGGTAAAGCGTTTGGCCGAGGAAGAATCGGAAAGACTCTTAAATATGGAAGAAATTTTGCACAATAGGGTGATAGGCCAAGACGAAGCAGTTGTAGCCATTTCCAGTGCTATACGAAGGGCTTATGCAGGTCTCAAGGACCCGGCAAGACCTATCGGTTCTTTCATATTCTTAGGACCTACGGGAGTTGGTAAGACTGAACTTGCTAGGGCTTTGGCTGATGCTATGTTTGGTGATGAAGATGCCATGGTAAGGTTGGATATGTCAGAGTACATGGAGAAATTCGCAGTGTCCAGAATGGTCGGTGCACCTCCGGGCTATGTTGGA
>CAYMGK010000124.1:0-6037 GCA_964389965.1 uncultured Clostridia bacterium
TAAATGACCAAAGAATTACTAGAGAAAAAATAATGCTTCCAGCAGATTCTAATGGTAATCCACACTGGGATTATATGGGTAAATTCATTCAGAAAATAGAGTTAGAAAAGCTTGAAAAGGCACTGCCATATATATATATATATATATATATGAAATAGCGGTTTCCAGAGGTTTAGCTCTTGGTAAGCTAGATAAAATTGAGTGGAAGGAATTTTGGATTGAAGATATTTTGAGAGTTTCTTCAGGAGTAAGATTAACTAAAGAAAATCAAAGTTCTGGTAAAAGACCATTTGTTGGAGCAACGGAATATAACAATGGAATCACTTCTTTTGTTGATAATTCTAATGCGAGTTTAGATTCTAACGTTCTGGGTGTAAATTATAATGGAAGTGTAGTAGAAAATTTCTACCATTCATACGAATGTATTTTTTCTGATGATGTGAAGCGTCTATCTTGGCTGGATGATTCAGTACAAAATCAATATACCTATTTATTTTTGAAGCAATGTATTTTGCAACAGAAAATCAAATATGCATACGGTTATAAATTCAATGCACACAGAATGAGAAGACAGAAAATTGTACTTCCAGTTGATGAAAAAGGGCAACCGAATTATCAATACATGAAAGAGTTTATGCAAATCCAAGAGATAAAAGAGCAATACAAGGTATTAGATTTTCATTATGGAAAGTTGTATGAGAATTGAGAAAAAGATTTGATGATTAGCCATTATTTAGGCACAGGAGCGATTAGAGATAAAAATCTAGTCGCTTTTTTTAATACCCAAAAGAAAAGAGGTGATAAAATTGGGTGAACTTCAAGATGTAAAGCAAACGATAAAAAAACTTGAAAATGAACGAGACGAAACAGAAAAAAAGATCCAGCAATTAGACAACCAAGTGAAGCGGATTATGAAGCAAGATAAAGAAAAAGAGCGAAGACATAGGACAAAACGCTTAATTGAGCGAGGAGCGATCCTTGAAAGTATCATTGAAAATGCAGTTGAATTTTCTAATGATGAGATAAAGCTGTTAGTCCAATTTGCTTTTCAAAATGAAGGAGTACAAGCAAAAATCAAAGAATTATTACAAGAGAAAAAATTCAGGCAAAATATAGAGGAAATCCCTTAGTTTCTAAGGGCGCAATTATACACCCTAACAGGTGTCATTGCGATCTGTGATGCTTAGACCCTTGCAGGGAGCAATTCAAAGTGAACTTTTTAGTGAGAGTAGATGATATGGCTACTCTTTTTTTATTGCCAAAAATCGGAAAGGAGTTGATGAAATGGCAGATGCATTTCATTTTTCAGTAAACATTATTTCAAGAGGAAAAGGTAAATCAGCAGTAGCAAGTGCTGCTTATATCTCTGGTGAGAAAATTACTAATGAGTGGGACGGTATTACCCATGACTATAGGAGAAAGCAGGGAGTCATTTATAAAGATATCTTGCTACCTGAACATGTGCCAAATGAATTTAAAGACAGAAGTAAGTTGTGGAACAGCATTGAGTTATTCGAGAAAAATTCTAATGCACAGTTGGCAAGGAATTTTATTATTGCCTTACCAAAAGAGTTGTCTTTAGAAGAAAATAAGGAGCTCATAAAAAAATATATTGAAGAGAATTTACTATCACAGGGGATGATTGTTGATTATGCAATCCATTCAGAAAGTAATGAAGGAAATCAAAATATCCATGCTCATATCATGACGATAGTTAGACCTATTGATGAACATGGCATGTGGAAAGCTAAAAGCAGAAAAGAGTATGTCCTTGACGAAAACGGAGATCCAGTTTTAACTAAAAGTGGTGCTAAGAAATCTAGAAAAATTGAATTAACAACATGGAATGATAGAGGAAATGTTGAAAAGTGGCGAGAGAGTTTTTCTGATCTATGTAATGAATATCTTGAGAAAAGCGGCCAAGAAAAACGTGTTGACCATCGCTCTTTCAAACGACAGGATATAGACCAGATCCCAACCGTTCATATGGGAGCTGCAGCTAGTAGTATGGAGAGAAAAGGCATACCAACAGAAAAAGGAAATATAAACCGAGAAATCAAAAAACAGAATGGTTTAATCAAATCAATCAAAAAGGAAATTAAACGTCTGACAGAGTGGCTAGAGGGATTTTCTGACCGACTTCAAGCTAGTTTAGATAGGTATAAGGAGCAAAAGAAATCTGAAATAGAGAATAAACCTGAACTCTTTGACCTCTACGAATATCTGTCATTTTATCAAGAAATGCAGACGAAAGAGAGTCATCATCTGAAATACTATGCCAAACAGAATAAGAACTTGTATGACCTTAAAAAATTCTCTCAAGGGATTTTGTACCTAAGAGAAAACAATCTAAAAACGATAGCCGATTTGCAAAGCCAGATTGATACTCTTAAAACTAAAAACAGAAAAAACTTCAAGTCTATTAAGAGTAAGACAGAAAGAATTGAAACCTTAAATCAGTGCTTAAAGTATGGAGAAATCATCGAAACCAATGCCCCCGTCTATGATGAATACCAATCTAAAAAACTGTTCAAGGAGAATTTTTATAAGGAAAATCAACAAGCAATTGATAAGTATGAACGTGCAAGAAATCAGATTAAAAATCGAGTGGGTAGCTCGGCAGTTAAAGCAAATGAGTGGCAGTCTGAGATAAAAAAACTGGAACAAGAAATCCAGACACTGAATAATTCGTCAATGCTCATCAAAGATGAATATCAGCAAATCAATCATATCAAATATGCAGTGGATCATGTCAATAAAGAATATGGGATTGACCTATCCATTGAAATCGATAAGGCGATTAAACGAGGAGATAAGCCAAGCGTTATAAAACAAATCCATGCATTTCAAGAGCAACAACAAAAGGATGAACAATATCGTCAAAAAGCCAAAGATAAAAATCAAGAACGGTGATGAAGTCCAGAAATGAGGCTCCATTCTTTTTAATAATGAAAGGATAGTATTGGAATGTCTTGTTTAAGGCGGTGGAAAGGTGATTTAAGCATGGTTTGTTAATAAGAGGGGCAACATCTAGGAATATCAGTTCAAGATGGTGGAAGATGAAAACAGCACGATATAATTCAATAGCAACTATCATTAACTTTTAGCTTTTTTAAAAGCGAAATCATAACTTCGGAATATCCGACCTCAGACTACGGAAAAACCGAACTCTGGACTACGGAAAAACCGTATCTAACTATAATAATAAGAGTTAACCTAATATAGAAAGATTGAGAGAGGAGTAAAGGCGCCTCCTCTAATCAAAAAAAGAAAAAATATTAAATCGTCAAGATTATCTATCTTGAAACACATATAAACTTGACAAAGTTATAATTCTATTTTATACTCTAGGTTAGAAAGATAAAGGAGGATAAGAAAATGAGTATTTTTAGCGAAAAAGTAGTGGCATTAATGGATGAACAAGGATTGACGCAAAAAGAATTGTCTAAGCGAGCTAATGTTACAGAATCAGCGATTTCGTATTATTTAAGTGGAACTCGGACGCCTAGGAGTGATGTGCTGGTTAGAATTGCTAGAGCATTAAATACGAGTATAGATTATTTGTTAGGAAGTGATGATAAACCATCTGATGAGCTTCAATATCTACAAAGGAATCTGGGGAAATTGGATCCAGATCAGTTAAAAAAAGCTGAGGATGTTTTGAAAGCAGTCTTTGACGATATTTTTGATGATGAGGAGTGAATGGATGGTAATTCAGAGAAAACCAAATTTTTCAAAATCTTATGAAAAAGCGAATGAGATATTAGTCCGATCGGATGCTATAGGATGTTTTCCTTTCAATCCGAAAGCGTTGGTTGAAGAGTTCTCAAAAATTAAATGTAAAACTTTTAAAATAGCAAGAAAATATGGAGTTGAAATTAAGGATTTTGGAAGTGAATCAGCATTGATTGTCAGGATGGGAGAAAGGTCAATAATATTTTATGATGAGTCAAAGCCTCAAACACATATAAATTTTTCAATTATCCATGAATTTGGTCATGAAGAACTGGAGCATAATTTTTTGAAAAAAGATAATGAAACCTATGGTCAGCATGAAGTGGAAACCAACTATTTTACTGCTCAGCTCTTGATGCCAGAACAATTGATAAGAGAAGTTCAAAAGAGAGGGGTACGCATAACAGTAGAATTCCTCGTAGATAAGTTTGGTGTATCTAGCCAAGCTGCAAGTAAAAGAATTGAAACGTTAGCAAAGACAAATAGCGAATGGTATTCAAGAGAACAGAAAGAGTATGATGATATCATTTTATTTAAATATTCAAGTTTTATAGATTCTATTTGTCCTAATAAAAAAAATCACGACTATGAGGATGAATTGTTGTTACAAGAGGAAAGAAACAAATGGTATTAGTTTACATAAGGGAGGTGATGCATTTGATTGTGCCAAAAAGACAAGAAAAAAAACGCTCTTAATCTCGGCAAAGATTAAAAGCGCTCAATAATGGATATGTTGCAATCCCTTTACATAAATAGATTGTAACATGCCCTTTTGAAAAAAACTAGAATTATTTAATTAATGACCGTTAAATCGGTAGAAAGGCGCATGCTACTATGAAAAACATTATAGACGATGGATTAAATCCTGAGTTGTTGAGAAATGCGAGATTTGCTGGTGTCTACGAAATGCCAGTAATTGAAAAACCTAATAAAATGATTGTCCCTAAGGCATTAATTCCATTTTCTCAACGAAAGAAAAGTAAAGATAAGAGTGAGTTTATTCACTTTTATGAAAATGACAGGGAATTTCGAGATTTACTCTATGCGACAGCAGAGTACATTGACGAATTAAGAGAATTTCCAGGTGTAATTGCTCCAGATTGTTCTCTTTACAGAGATATGCCTTTGATTGCACAAATGACAAATATTTATATGAACCGCTCGGTTGGAAGATACTTACAGTCTCAAGGAATATATGTAATACCCAACGTTAGATGGAGCGATGAGCGAACTTATACGACGAATGAGTTGCCAGAGAAAGTGGCATTTGTTGGGCTCCCAAAGAGAAGTGTAGTTTCAATCGGTTCCTATGGTTTGATGAAAAACAAAGCAAATCGTGAGCATTTCAAGAAAGGTTTAGAACAAATGCTTATAGAGTTAGATCCAGAGATTGTAATTGTTTATGGAAGTATGCCAGAGAGTGTATTTGGAGAATATGTTAATCAAACAAAATTTGTCCGCTTTCAGGACTGGATTTCTTGTAAAAGAAAGAAGGCTAGCTGATGGGAAGTGGTGAATGTGGAAATTACTATGGAACAAAAGGCAGTACTCCTCCTATTAAGAAGAATGGAGATATTCGATACAGCGATAAAAAATTTGTTGAATATTTGCTAAATAATAATCATCCTGAAGGTGGCTCTAAAGCAAAATTTTTCAATGATACTTTAGGATATAATCAGGAAAACTCCAAGGAATTATTTGACAGCATTGTAAAATCAATTAAAGGAGCGAAACCAACAAAAACAATTACTACTCCGTATGGGGTAAAGCATAATTTTAAAGTTGAAATTGAAGGTGCTAAGGGAATTAAGACGAAAGCAAATGTCGTTGTAGTGGTTCAAAAGGATAAACGAAGAATAACTTATAAAATCGTAACAGTCTATCCAGATGGGAAGGAGAAATAATGAAAGAATTAGATGTAGTGGAACTTATAGAAGCCTATGAAGGAATTTCAGAAGGAACAAAAGGTACAATAGTTTTGGACTATAACTCAAAAGACTGTGAAGTTGAGTTTTTCGATGAAGATGGTAATACAATCGATGTGGTTACAACTCCTAAGAAAATATTAAAACTATCTTGGGAGTACATCGAAAACAACCAATAGAACAAAGAAATATCAAATCATGAAAGCGATCAGGAGAAATCTTGGTCGTTTTTTATTTCGGTGGGTCAAGTATTGGATTATGAAAGCTTATGCTGGTTTTTCTTTCATTTAGGCTGACTAATCGAAAGAAATTCTTTTAAAAATGTGTTCAAGAGGGTCAAATTTTCACTCTAAAGGTGAGGGGGAATTTGATCCTTT
>CAYMGK010000125.1:0-5974 GCA_964389965.1 uncultured Clostridia bacterium
TGGTCCGAAATTCTTCAAGTACAAGGGTGAATGGCTCAATGCTCTGCGTCATCGGCTGGGCGTATAACAACTATTCGCTGGCATAATATTTTGAGGGGGTCTATAAATGCAGATTCATTATTTTCAACGGTATCATTCAAAAGAAAATGTCGACACCTCAAATACGATGCTGATGCTTTCTCGGCTGTATAATTACAACGCCGACAAGTTCTTTTCTATGATGAACGCGCTTATTCTCGGAGAAACCGAATCGCCTGAAATCACTTTTGATTTACAGGTGGCGGGTGACCAGAGCGTTCCCGATGCGGTTATCAGTCAAAAGAGCTTCAAAATTGTTGTAGAAACAAAGCTGTACAACCAATTTGATTCAGACCAATTGCTCCGTCATCTTAATCAGTTCGCATCCGAAGAGATAAAAGTGCTTCTTACTCTTGATCCGAAGTCGATGAAAGAAAGTACCTTGGACGAATTTTCTGCTTTGCTAAAAAAATTCAATGCTGAACATCAAGAGCGACTTCATACGCCAATAAAGCACGTTAATCTGACTTTTGAGCAGTTGCTGACCGCAATGGAAGATATCGTCGATGAACGTGATACAGAAATAGTGGCTGTGCTTGATGACTTCAAAAAATATTGTTTCGACGAGGGTTTGATTCCTGATGGTTATAAGTGGATGCGAGCTATTGTCGCCGGAACCACGATAAAAGACAATATCGAACTCGGACTGTACTATGATGAAGCCTCTCGCGGATACTCAGAGCACGGGTATATTGGCCTTTACAGCAGAAAAAGCATAAGGGCGATAGGCAGGCTTGTTAAGGTCATTATTGCCTCGCGAGAAAACGGAGAACTGACACACAAAGCCGATTTTGGAGAACCGCCCACTGATGAGGAAATCCATCGAATCAATGCTGCAATAGAGCGGGCAAAAGCGTATGATTACAACCTTTCCGATAATCTGCACAAGTATTTTATTGTCGACAAATTCTATGAAATGGATTTCCGTAAAGCCAGTAAGAACCCAATTCAGAAGAGCAAATACTTCAATTTAGCAGAAATGCTCGGCTACGTAAAAATGCCGTCTACAGAACAAATTGCACATGATCTTGATGGCAAGACATGGGAAGAATTCTAACCTTTTAATTTTGCCACACTTTTTAATTATTCCTCGGCTGCCGATTTTGCAGGGTAAGTAAATTCGAAATAGGTAGCCGGCACTACGAACTGAATAAACAGAAAAAGGGCTCCCGAAGCTCGCATCGAAAAGGTGCGGAACCTCGGAAGCCCTTTATTTCAAGCCTTTTTCGGCACGCTGCTGTCGGGGAAGGCTCTTTCTTATTGTATCAAAGACGGTAAGAACATAGATTGTGCCTGTGGAAGAGGGAACTCTCTGCCGGAAGTGTCTGATATTCCCGTTTGCTGAGTGCACCCCCTATGCACACCCCTAAGTTCCCGTTTGCCGAGTGCAAAGCGTAAACCGCCGATGCGCTCCACAGACGGGACTTTTGCACTACACTCAACAAACGGCAGAAAACAAAAAAGCCGTAAAAAGCCCTGATACCTCTGTTTTCCTTTTCCGTAGAACAATAATATTGTTAACACGATTGCGCCTGTAGAAGAAGCATATTTAAAGATCATAAAACAATTAGAGAAAGAAACAAAAGGTAAGTAAAATATTGTATCAAAAGCCACTTCTTAGACATAGTATCACTCGCACCACAATAGAATGGCTAGAAGCAGTACCAGAGCCGATTACAGGCATTATTAGAAATATAGCATCCCATTAATTTGGGGTGCTTTTCTTGTTTTTAGGGAGAAAATGGGGGAAAATTGTCGTTTTGTTGTAGAGGCAGGTAATTTGGAGAAAATACATTTGTATAAGGACTTGCTATTTTGACCTCTTTGAGTGATAGATAGAGGTAAAGGGGTGAGGCCAATGGACAAGAAGATTAAGGAGCAAATTCTTAGCGTGAGGCGTTCCGGACGGTCAAACATGTTCGATATTAAGACAGTGCAGCGAATTGCTTTTGAACTGAACTACTTTGAGATGGTAAACTTCCTGGAGGAAGTACCGGAAAAGTATGTTAAGTTTATTTTAAACGGAGAAGAATAGACACAGAGGCATTTGTTAATAGAAGGCTTGGCCATATAGGCTGGGCCTTTTATTAATATGGAGGTATACGTACTAAAATGGTATAATACATATGTATAGTGTGAAGAAAGGAATAATTATGATAACTCAGTATTCCCTTATAGATGTTTTAGAAGATGACATTCTCGAAGTTGGGAGAAATCTCCTAGAAACATTACTTAAAGACAGGACAACCAAATACAATATATTGTGGGCAACAGAAGATTATAAATATTTAGGACGAGAATTTTTTGCTAGAGAGCAGATAAAAATACACTCCATTACAGGTCAATATGCTAAAATTATTCAACCTCGCATAACAAAGGAAAAGTCTAATCAACAGAAAAGGACTCGTGAAAAGGCGGAAGTTTTTACCCCTTCTATAGTTTGTAATACACAAAATAACTTAGTTGATGAAATCTGGTTTGGGAGAAAAGAAGTTTTTAATGTTCCAACAGACGAAGGGTGGAAAACCAATAAGGATAAAATCTCCTTCCCAGACGGGAAAAAATGGGAAAAATATGTTGATGCAAAAAGATTGGAAATTGCATGTGGAGAGGCTCCATATCTTGTGAGTCGGTATGATACGGTTTCAGGGGAAAAAATAGATGTCAAACGAAGAATAGGATTACTTGACAGAAAGCTTAGAGTGATTAATGAAAATGTTAACGAAGAAGCAGACTGGTTTAAATGGGTTGTCAGAGCCTTTCAAAGCGTGTATGGTTTTGAATATCAAGGGGACAATTTATTGTTGGCAAGAGAAAATCTTCTCTTCACATTCATTGACAATGTTAAATTCAAATTTCACAAAAAACCGACCTTAGTGGAACAGCTAACAATTGCTAAAATTATTTCTTGGAATTTATGGCAAATGGATGGATTAACATATACAGTTCCTTATGCAAATCTTGAAACAATTTATAACGGAGATAATTTGTTTGGAGAAGAGATGGGAGAGAAAGAAAACAAATCAATTAATCAACTCTGTCACATTACAGACTGGCGTTCAAAGGTGAATGTATCATATAAATCATTGCTAAGGGGGAAGCAAAAAGATGACAAGTGATTTAGAATCCAGAATGGTAGAATTTCAGGAAACTTTTTCATATAAGTTGATATATATCCTGTCTATTGAGGATAAGCAGCACGAAGGACTCCTTAAAATTGGTGATGCTACCGTTAAGGGTAGTGTATCTTGTGATGAACTAGTGCCTAATTGCAAACTGCTTAATGATGCCGCAAAAACGAGGATCAATGGGTATACAACGACAGCTGGAATAGAGTATATGTTGCTTCATACAGAACTTGCAGTTCGGAAAATAAAAAAAGCCGGTAACAAGTATGAATTGAAAACGTTTAGGGATCATGATGTTCATGAGGTTTTAGAAAATTCTGGTATAGAAAAACATGAATTCGAAACCAGCAAGGGGCGGGAATGGTTTAAAACCAATTTAGCTACAGCGATTCAGGGTATTGAAGCTGTTAAAAATGGAAGACCGAATATTTCCCAAACAAAATTAGCTGCAGCTAAAACACAAATAATATTTCGACCAGAACAAGCCCAAGCTATTAAAGATACGATAGAAGTGTATAAAACTAAAGACACTATGCTCTGGAATGCTAAAATGCGTTTTGGCAAGACTTTGTGTGCTCTAGAGGTTATTAAAAAGAAAAAATTTAAGAAGAGCATTATTCTAACACATCGTCCTGTAGTTAATGCCGGTTGGTATGAAGATTTCAAAAAAATATTTTTTGATGATGCAAATTATGAATATGGTTCTAAGGTAAATGGGCAAAAACTGGTAACGTTGTTAGAAAGCAAAAAGAACTTTGTCTTTTTTGCGTCTATACAAGACTTACGAGGTTCATCAAAAGTCGGGGGAAAATTTAATAAAAACGATAAAGTCTTTAATACTGATTGGGATTTTGTAGTAGTTGATGAAGCGCATGAAGGGACGACAACCGCACTAGGAAATGAAGTAATTAAAAATGTTGTTAAAAAAGACCGTGGCAGTAAAACGAAATTTTTAGCCTTATCTGGAACGGCGTTTAATATTATTAATAAATACGATACTGATAATGTGTTTACGTGGGACTATGTTATGGAGCAAAAGAGCAAACTGGACTGGGATGTGTTGCATTTTGGAGACTTTAATCCTTATGAAAGTTTACCACAACTTAAAATATATACTTATGACATAGGAAAAATATTTGCGAGCGAATACTATCAAGAGCTTGAAGACAAAGCTTTTAATTTTAAAGAATTTTTTAGAGTATGGACTGGGGATATAAAAAGAGATAAAAAACCTGTTCCTTCAGGAAGTAAAGCCGGTGACTTTTATCATGCAGAGGATGTTACGAGCTTTCTGAATTTAATTACAAAATCGGACACAGATAGCAATTATCCATATGCGACTAGTGAATATCGTGCCTTGTTTAAACACACTTTGTGGATGGTGCCAGGGGTTCTAGAAGCAAGAGCACTTAGTAAAATGCTAAAGGCGCACCCTATTTTTGGAGACAGATCTTTTAAAATTGTAAATGTTGCGGGGCCTGGAGATGAAGAAGAAAAGGCCGAAGACGCATTAAAGAAGGTCCGGGAAGCCATAGATAAGGCTGGTGATGGATATACTATTACTATTTCTTGTGGCAAACTTACAACGGGTGTGACCGTACCGGAATGGACAGCTGTTTTCATGTTAGCAGGGTCTTTTTCTACTTCTGCATCAAGCTATTTGCAAACCATATTTCGTGTACAATCGCCTTGTAGCAAGAATGGCAAGGTTAAACAATGTTGCTATGTTTTTGATTTTGCACCAGATCGTACACTTAAAATGGTTGCTGAATCTGCAGCTCTATCTACGAAAGCGGGAAAAGCTAAAGAATCTGATAAAAGGATTATGGGCGAATTGCTGAACTATTGTCCGATTATTTCTGTTTCTGGAACAAAGATGAAAACTTATAATGTAGACAAGTTGCTACAGCAATTAAAACGTGCTTATGCAGAACGTGTTGTAAAAAATGGTTTTGACGATGCTCATTTATATAATGACGAGCTACTGAAATTAGATAGTGCCGCCCTAGAAGCCTTTGGTAAACTAAGAAAAATTGTCGGAAAAAGTAAGGCTGCGCATCAAACAAAAGAGGTAGAGATAAACGATCAAGGTTTTACTGAAGAAGAACATGAAATATTAGAAAAGAAGCAGGAAAAAGGAAAGAAACTGTCACCAGAAGAATTGGCAAAATTGGAAGAAATAAAGAAAAAGAGAAAAGAGAGAGAGGCTGCAATATCAATTTTGCGTGGTATTTCTATAAGGATACCATTATTAATTTATGGTGCAGACTTTTCATATGACGAAGATTTTACTGTGAAAGATTTATTGAATGATAAAATTATTGATAAGGCATCTTGGAAAGAGTTCATGCCTAAAGATGTAACAAAAAAGCTGTTTAAAAATTTTATAAAATATTACGACCAAGATATATTTATTGCTGCAGGTAGAAAAATTCGAAATATAACCATGGCCGCTGATACTTTACCGCCAACAGAAAGAGTTGAAAAAATAACCAATTTATTTAATGATTTCAAAAATCCGGACAAGGAAACCGTATTAACGCCTTGGCGAGCTGTAAATATGCATATGAGTTCAAGTTTGGGAGGATATGATTTTTATGATATAAACCATGAAGAATTACTTACTGAGCCTAGGGAGGTAAACAACGGTAAAATAACTGATGATACTTTAGGAAATATTAATGCACATATTTTAGAGATTAATTCTAAAACAGGATTGTATCCATTGTATGTTACGTATAGTATTTTCAGAAAAAAATGTTCTGAGT
>CAYMGK010000126.1:0-5854 GCA_964389965.1 uncultured Clostridia bacterium
ATGGGAAGCCTATTGTTAAACTTAAAAACATAGATTTTGCATATGGCAAAAACTTACCCAATATATTAGAGGGTCTAAATTTAGACATATTTCCCGGGGAATTTTTAACAATACTTGGGGAAAATGGTACAGGAAAATCCACTTTACTTCAGATTATAGCAGGACTCAAAAAACCTCAAAGTGGTAAAGCCTATTTTCAAAGTGAAAGGATTGGTTACCTGGCACAAAACCCTATGCTTTATTTTATTTATGAAACTGTTGAAGATGAATTGTATACAAGGGGCAAGGTGCTTGAAAGCCAGATAGTGAATGTGGAAAAAAACATAGAAGAATATATCAGATTGTTTAACCTTAAACCATTACTTAAAAGACATCCATATGATTTAAGTGGTGGTGAAAAACAAAAACTGGCACTTACTATTGTGCTTTTATCAAAACCTCAAGTCCTCTTACTAGACGAGCCGACAAAAGGTCTTGATCCCTTATTCAAGACGACTCTCAGGACCATTCTAAATGGTCTTACAAAAAAAGGGATGACAATTATTATGGTGTCACATGACACAGAATTTGTCGCAAGTTGTTCCAGAAGTTGCGCACTATTGTTTAATGGGAGGATTACTAGTAAGGATATCACTAGGAATTTTTTCAGTGATAATTACTTTTATACAACAACAATAAATAGGGTTGTAAGGGAAAAACTCCCCAAAGCCATAACCCTTCAGGATGTGAAAGGCCTATGAGCCCAATGGTAATTAGTTCTTCTTTAATAATGTTTTCAATGCTGCCCTTATATTTAAAGTTCGAAAAAAGGGAAGTGGAAGCGGAAGAGATAGTATTAATTGCGATGATTTCAGCGCTTGCCGCTGTTAGTAGACTGCCTTTTGCACCACTCCCCAGTATTCAGCCAACCTCCTTTATAATAATCATGACAGCAATGGTTTTTGATATGGAAGTGGGTTTTTTAGTAGGAAATACGGCCGCATTAGTTTCAAATATATTTTTAGGTCAGGGCCCTTGGACGCCTTGGCAAATGTTTAGTTGGGGAATGATGGGCCTTATAGGGGGCCTTTTAAAGGATACCGCCATTATGAAAACAAAATGGGGTCTTTGCATATACGGATTTATCTGGGGGTTTATTTTTGGTTGGACTATGAATTTATGGTTTTTACTTTTTTTTAAGACCCAAGGTATTACTTGGAAAGTTATACTTGGTGCCGCCATAGCTAGCTTTAAATTTGATTTAAGCCATGCCCTGGGTAATGTAGTATTTATATGGCTTTTTAGCAAATCTTTTGTAAAAACCCTAACGAGAATAAAGACGAAATATGGAGTGTTGAGGTAAGTAGGGAACAAGTCTTTTATCAACAAAAAATACTTGACGGAATCCTATTATATAAGTATAATTGTATACAATTATACAAAGACATGAGGAGGAAGTCTTATGAAAGTGAAAGATAAAAAAGTGTTTTTAGTTGATACAACTCTGAGAGATGGGGAACAGACTGCAGGTATTGTTTTCGCAAATAGGGAAAAGATTCACATTGCAAGGATGCTTGACGATATTGGTGTTGACGAGATAGAAGCGGGTATCCCTGTCATGGGTGGTGATGAAAAGGAGACAATTACTGCTATTTCAAAACTAGGTTTAAATGCTAGAATTATGGCCTGGAACCGTGCTGTAATAAGGGATATACAGGAATCCTTGCGCTGTGGAGTGGGCGCAGTGGCTATTTCCATAGCAACTTCTGACATGCACATTAAAGATAAGCTGCGCTCAACAAGAGAAGAGGTCTTAGAGCGAATGGTAAAGGCCGTTGAATATGCGAAAGGGGAAGGCGTATATGTTTCCGCAAATGCCGAAGATGCCAGTCGCAGTGATGAGGAGTTTCTACTTCAGTTCATAACTGAGGCAAAAAAAGCAGGAGCAGATCGGGTGAGATACTGTGATACAGTAGGTGTTATGACACCACTTGAAATATACGATAGGATTGCCAAGATAAGAAAGTCCGTTGACATTGATATTGAAATGCACACACATGATGATTTTGGTATGGCCACGGCTAATGCTGTTGCCGGGGTAAATGCAGGGGCTACCCATGTGGGAGTTACTGTGAACGGTTTAGGTGAGCGGGCAGGAAATGCGGCACTAGAAGAAGTTGTAATGGTCCTGAAGTATCTTTTAAATCGCAATATGGGGCAAAATACTCAGAAACTCAGAGAGCTTTGCGAATATGTGGCAAATGCTTCAAATAGGGAAGTGCCCACTTGGAAGTCAATAGTAGGGACCGCTGTGTTCACTCATGAGTCGGGAATTCATGCAGACGGTGCTTTAAAAAATCCTAGGACTTATGAAGTATTTGACCCGGAAGATGTGGGATTGACACGTAGATTTGTTGTAGGTAAACACTCTGGAACTGCAGGTGTCAAGAAGAAACTTGAGGAATACGATATATCGGTCGACGAGATTGCGGCAAATGCACTATTGGAGAATGTTCGCAAAACATCTATAGAGCTAAAAAGACCTTTAAATGACAAAGAACTCATAAACCTTTATTATGAGTATATGAACAAGGATATAGAACATGCAATCTAGGGGGCAATATAGTTGGGAATGAATTTGACACAAAAGATTATCTCCAAACATCTAATTTCAGGGAAAACAAGGGCAGGTGCTGAAATAGAGATATCCATTGATTCAACCCTGACTCAAGATTCCACAGGGACTATGGTTTACCTTCAACTTGAGGCAATGGATGTGGAAAAAATAAAAACAAAACTTTCAGTGGCCTATGTTGACCACAATATGCTTCAAACAGGATTTGAGAATGCCGATGACCACCTGTACATTAAAACTATTGCAGGGAAATACGGCATACACTTTTCCCGGCCGGGCAACGGTATCTGTCATCAGGTTCAACTGGAGTGCTTTGCTAAACCCGGCTGGACATTGTTGGGTTCTGATAGCCATACTCCCACTGCCGGCGGTATGGGCAGTCTTGCCATTGGTGCTGGTGGGCTTGATGTGGCAGCGGCTATGGCAACAGGCAAGTATTTCATGACAATGCCAAAGGTATGTAATGTGATTTTAAAGGGAAAGCTACGACCCCCTGCCACAGCTAAGGATGTGATACTATCTATTTTAGATAGACTTACAGTTAAAGGTGGAGTAGGTAAGGTTTTCGAATATACAGGAGAAGGAGTAAAACACCTTACTGTGCCGGAGAGGGCTACAATTACTAATATGGGTGCAGAATTGGGTGCCACTACTTCTATATTCCCATCAGACGAAAAAACTCTTGAGTTTCTAAAGCTTCATGATAGGGCCGAGGATTTCACTGAGTTTGGGGCTGATGAAGATGCCCCATATGATGAGGTTATTACTGTAGACCTTGGTGAGATAACCCCTATGATTGCCTGCCCCCATAGTCCCGATAATGTAAGGCCTGTAAAGGAAGTGGAAGGGACCAAAATAACTCAGGTAGCTATAGGTAGTTGTACTAATTCCTCTTACAAGGATTTGGTTATGGCTGCAAGGATACTCAAAGGAAAAAAGATACATCCTGATGTGAGTCTTGTCATTTCCCCAGGGTCTAAACGGGTACTGACGAAACTTTCCATGACGGATGCATTAAAGGATTTGATTGAATCCGGCGCAAGGGTTTTGGAATGTGGATGTGGGCCCTGTATTGGTATGGGGCAGGCACCGGAGACTGACGGGATTTCCCTCCGCACTTTTAATAGAAACTTTGAAGGAAGAAGTGGCACCAAATCAGCAAAGGTTTATCTTGCAAGTCCGGAGACAGCGGCAATATCTGCCATATGTGGTGAGATTACAGACCCTTCGCGGCTTGAGCCTGAGGTATTTCAGAAGATTGATGAAATCTCTTATGTAAATGACAATATGGTCATAAGACCAGAAGATAACAAACCTAAAGCCGTTATAAAAGGTCCGAATATAAAACCCTTTCCTTTAAACACCCCATTAGGTGATAATATGGATAAAAAGGTGGTTTTAAAAGTAGGGGATAACATAACTACTGACCATATAATGCCATCAGGTGCAAAATTGCTACCTTACAGGTCAAATATCCCATATCTTTCCGAATTTTGTTTTTCCGGCATTGACGGGAATTTCTCCAAGAACTGTAAAGAAAATAATGGTGGATTTATTGTGGCAGGGGAGAACTATGGGCAGGGTTCTAGTCGGGAACATGCGGCACTGGTTCCTTTATACCTTGGGATAAAAGCGGTTTTTGCAAAATCCTTCGCTAGGATTCACAAGGCAAATCTTATAAATACGGGTATCCTGCCATTGGTTTTTGAAAATCCAGATGATCACTCACATATAAACCGCCTTGATGAGATCGAGTTTAAAAACCTTGTGAAGCAGCTTAAACAGGGCGACAGGATTAATGCCACTAATAAGACCACGGGAAGAAATATAAAATTGCTTTTAGAGGCAACAGATCGAGAAAAAAACATACTCCTTTGTGGTGGGTATATTAATTATATAAAGGGTGGGAGTGAACTATGCCATGTATAACATAACCTTGATTCCCGGTGATGGGATTGGACCGGAGATTACTGATGCTGTAAAGACCATAGTGGATGCGGTTAAAGTTAAAGTAAGATGGGATGTACAGCAAGCAGGGCAGAGCGCACTTGAAAAATACGGAACCCCCCTTCCGCAGTCTGTGATAGATAGTATTAATGCAAACAAAGTGGCACTTAAAGGCCCTGTTACCACACATATTGGCAAAGGTTTTAAAAGTATCAATGTGACCCTTAGGCAAACCTTTGACCTTTACGCAAATATAAGGCCAATAAAATCTTTACCCGGAATAAAGACTTTTTATAAGGATATAGATATAGTTATATTTAGGGAAAATACTGAGGGGTTGTATGTAGGAATAGAAAATGTCATTGACGAAGATAGGGTTGAAGCAATAAAAGTCATAACTCGAAGGGGTAGTAGGCGAATTGCTAAAGGAGCCTTTGAATATGCAAAGTTAAACAATAGAAAAAAAGTCACCGCTATACACAAGGCAAATATTCTAAAGAAATCCGATGGACTTTTTTTAGAAGAATGTAGAAAGTCGGCTGAAAAACACAGCCATATAGAATATGATGAAATGATAATTGACAATGCCTGTATGCAATTAGTGCAATATCCTGGTAAATTCGACATTATAGTTACAGAAAACCTCTATGGTGACATCATCTCAGATCTATGTGCAGGTCTTGTGGGAGGGCTTGGTGTAATACCGGGTATCAACATGGGCAGGGAGCATATGATTTTTGAAGCAGTTCATGGAAGTGCGCCTGATATTGCCGGCAAGAACATAGCAAACCCTTTGGCATTGCTACTATCTACAATAGAAATGCTTAAACACCTTGATGAACTAGAGGCGGCACAATCCATACAGAAGGCCGTGTGTACACTACTTAAAGAGGGAAAAAGTCTTACACCCGATCTAGGTGGCAATGCAACAACCACTGAAATGACAAAAGAACTATGTTATCTAATATCGAATGCCTGAAATTGGAAGTTTTTGAGTTTCCGCAAAAAACCGTTAGCGGTGAAACAAACTAAAAGGAAAGAAGACAGACAAATATAATTTAGCCAAAAGCAGCTTTAAAAAGGAAAAAATGAGGAAAAACCCTCCTAAGTTTAGTATAATTAGGTAGAGAGCCGAAAAATACTAAACAAATAAAAAGGAGAGTTTTTCATGTATAATTCTACCACAGATGTGTACAAAACAAAACGAGAAATTATTAATTTTGCAAAAGGCCTTGTTCCCAAAAGAAATGTTGTTGAATCCAAATTCGTTTCAGATTTGATTTATGGGATTTT
>CAYMGK010000127.1:0-1736 GCA_964389965.1 uncultured Clostridia bacterium
GCTTGAAAATCCGCGTATTGCTCGATAGAGCCCGCAACCACAGAACCTGTTTTAGTGAACATCAGGTAAAGGAAAAACGCAATGACAGCCACTGGTATGGAATATTTCACTCTGCTTTTTACAACCCCTCCAATATCCATGCCCTGGGACGTAGCAGATGCAATTGTAGTATCTGATATTGGTGCTAGATTATCCCCAAAAGCTGCTCCTGCTGCTATTGCTCCAATTATAAATACCGGTTCGGCTCCCACAAAATAACCAACAGGGTACAAAATCGGGCCAACGACAAAGTAGGTTCCAACCGAAGTCCCCGTTGAAAACGATATTAAGCATGTTATTAGAAAAACCATGGCAACATATACTTTACCAGTAAAACCAGCACTTACAATGTAATAAACCAAAGTATGAATAAGACCGCTTTGACTAACAAGGGCACCGGCTATAGCTGCCAATAATACTGCTAATGCTATAACGGCAAACATAGGCTTTTGTAAACCCTTAATAATTGCATCTCCGTAGACTTTTTCATCTTTCGCAAATAATACTCCAAAAACAATGGCGCTAAAGAACGCAACTACATATCCATCAATTTTTGCTTGATTTACGGCTGCAATTACAATAAATAGTAGTGCAATAAGCAATGGGATAAAAGCCCCAAATTCCCCGCCGTGAAATTTTAGTTTCACTTTTTCTTTTTCCACACAAGACACCTCCTAAATTATTTTTTACTCTTGTTTCAGACTATACTGTCACTTCAGATTATACTATACTATTAATTAGAAGATTAGTCTGTAATGTATTTTACATTTTCGAGGAAACTTCCCACTTTTATGGGGCCTATAATTTATTGAATAAAATTAATGACTTTCGAAACAAATTGAATATGTAACAGTATTCACTTTGAACTATTGTCCTGATAATTCCCATAAGTACAGTGAAGCTACTGAACCATAGGGGGAATACCTTTTTCTATATTTTTGAAACTCTACTTTTGTAAGTTTGTTTATTTTGTAAAGGTTCATCATACCACGACGAATCCCAAGATCGCCCCAACTTACTACATCCGGTCTTTGCAAAGAAAAAATAAGTAGCATTTCAGCAGTCCATATACCGACACCTTTAAGGGTTATCAGCTTTTTTACTATTTCATGATCTGTCATAGTATCAAAAGCCGTAAAATCGATTTCACCGACAATGACCGCTTCACTGATCCCTTTGATATAGCTCGCTTTTCTTGCGGTCATTCCGCATTTTTGTATTTCTACTTCATTTGTATTTACTATTGATTGTGGCGTGGGCTTTCCCAGTAAATTACACAATCTTTTCCATACTGTTGCTGCCGCTTTTTTCGATATTTGCTGTGATACAATATTGCTAATAAGTGCGGTAAAGGGGTCTTTGATTATTGCTCTTTCGATTTTCCCTATCCTATCAATTGCCTTTCCTAACCCTTTATCTTTTTTCTTGAGATATTCAATTTCAACTCGCCCATACTCAAATATATTTCCCATGATTTACCTACCTTTTAAATATTTTCTTAAAAATATATTTAAAATGCTAAAGAATCATAATAAAAAACATCTCCGGTTTTGCCTAAAGATATTATTTGTTTACAAAGACTCAAGGACCCGGTGCAAAACCCCGGGCTGCCATAAAATCAATCATATGCATGAAAATAACAACTTTTTGAGCCTCTTCAGGTATTTCGTCAGTGTTTAGGAAGCTACCTGATACGA
>CAYMGK010000127.1:1746-5847 GCA_964389965.1 uncultured Clostridia bacterium
GAGCCTCTTCAGGTATGACATCATCTTAGGATTTTGGTTTTGGTAAAATTGGGAGTATCCCTTCGTTGGCCTGCTCTCAGCTCCTTTAGCACACTAGCTGTGACAAGAATAGATAGCAGAAAAGAAAAGGTATCTGCAACCGGTTGACTCATTTGCACCCCAAGTAAACCAAATTTGCGGGGTAAGATCAATATGGCAGGCAAGAAAAAAAGCCCTTGCCGCGATATTGATATCAACGAAGCTTTGGCGCCTTTCCCAATGGTCTGAAGAAGCATATTAGACGGAATGGTCCATCCTGCCAGTGGTAGAGCCATACACTGAAACCTAAGAGCAAGTGTACCAATGGCTATTACGTCCAAATCCTCTTTGCGAAACAAAGCAATGATTTGAGGGGCAAAGGCAAACCCCATAATGCTTATGGTCAAGAGGACAACCACTACTGTCCTTACGGAAAACCAGAAAGCTCTTAACACCCGGTCATAATTCTTTGCACCATAATTAAACCCACACACAGGTTGAAAGCCTTGACCAAAACCAAGCACCGCTGAAATGGCGAACTGAAATGTGCGGGCAATTATGGACATAGCTGCTATAGCCGCATCTCCATATGGACCGGCACTAAAATTAAGACAGATCATAGCAGTACTTGCTAATGTTTGCCGATAAAAAGAGGGTAAACCACCGCGAAAAATCTCTTTATATATTTCCCATTTTGGGGTAAAGTCTTGAAATCGGATTTTGATATTTCCCCCTACACTGGAATTGTAAAGAAGTATAGACCAGCTAATAAACTGGCTGATAATAGTGGCCAAAGCAGCCCCGCTAATTCCCATATTGAGCGAGAAAATAAAGATCGGGTCTAGAATAATATTTAAAAAACCACCAAACCCTATGCCAATCATGGCATAAAAGGCACTGCCCTGAAAGCGCAAAACTTGATTTAGCACCAAAGCCGAAGTCATATATGGTGCGCCCATGAGAATATAGCGGATATAGGCCCTTGCATAGGGTGCTATAGTATCGGTGGCCCCCAATCCATGTACTAATGGATCTAGAAAGGTTATACCGATTATTGCCAATAAGGCTCCCAATCCAAAAGCCGAGAAAAAACCAGTGGCCGCCACTTTGGCCGCATATGATTTTTTTTTCTGACCTAAAAGTCGGGAAATATAGTTTCCGGAACCTGAGCCAAAGGTAAACCCAATGGCTTGAATGATGGCCATAAGGGAAAAAGCAACACCCACGGCCCCGGAAGCGCTTGTACTTATTCGACTGACGAAAAATGTATCTGCCATATTGTAAATCGAGGTGATTAACATACTGACTATAGTTGGGACAGCTAGTGAACAAATTAGGCGCTCTACCGGTTCTTGAGTCATCATCTTAAATTTTTCATCTGTTGTCATGATTTGAGCCACAAAATCACTTTCCCATCTTTAACAATATCAATTATGATTTGAAAAACTACTTCAGAATAATGCTTCGCTAAACCTTATAATATATCCGCCTTTCCGATTTAAGTAATATTTATATTTGCATTTGCTAATAACCATTACTTAAAAAATACCCCACAAGTATTGCCCCTTGTGGGGTTTGGACTTTATTCGGATTCCGGTTCCACAAAGTTTTCCATTTCTTCGATTTGTTCTATCTGCTCTATCTGATTCATTAATTGTTGCACATATTCTTCTTGACTTATAGAATCACTTAAGTCGGGTAGCTCTAGCTTTATTCCATAATCATATAAGCGAAATTCCCCTTTTATTTTAAATTCAATCTCTAAAGGGATTTCCGAAACATCAAACCCCTTTTCTTCTTCAACTTTTTCCTGTTCTTTAGATCCTTCTTGTCCCTCAAACTTTTTATGTTTTGTTTCCTTTTCAATTTCGTTCATTGCCCCAAATTCATCAAAAAGTTGTTTTAAATTCATTCTGATATTTAAATCATAATTCATATAATCCGGCATTAAGGTTTCTTTATCAATTAAAGTATCTATATAGTATTTAATTTCAGTATTCTTGGTAAGAATCTCAAATATCTGCTCGAATTGTATTTCAAAATCTTCGATTTCTTGTTCACTTATACCGGGCTGCGCACTAGTAGCCTTTATTAAGGCAGTTAAATCGAAATTACCTAGGATCTCTTCCATTAGTGTTTTAAAACTATCAGCATCTATATAATTTTTAATAGTGTAATATTCTTTGCCATTCTTTTCTATATCATCACCAAATACATTTAAAACACCGGCTTTACGCATCATTTCCATGGACTGTTGAGGCGTGATTTGCATCAAGTCATTGATGTCAAAGGTTTCTTCCACTTCGGTAAGATCTTGGACAATCCAACGATCAATTATAGGGTCTTTCCGATAGATGGCATTATCAAACCATACCATTTCCGTCACTATTCCTTTGCCAAGACCAACTTCCTCCAATTCATCCAGAGGTATCTCCATAGTCTGTTTCATATACATTGCCATTGGTTCATACTGAAAAATACCTTCAGTAAAAATCTTAATTTCCGGCATATTTGATATCCCCGGTAACTCTAAAAACCCTTCTGTTTCAATGAAGTGGCTCCCTTCCATCTTGTAAGTATTAACCTCTTTTAAACGCTTTGTATGCTCTACAACTAGCTCGTCTGCCGTGTAGTCGCCTGCCCTTTCCCTCCAAGATACAATTACCTGCCAGTTATCATGGTCCCAAGATACAATTCCATCCTGATCTTCAAACAATTTGCGAATTGGTACAATTTGCTCATCACCTATTTCAAGACCTGGAATTCTTGAAAGAGTCTTAGCAGGTATGTAAGTAAGACCGTCCTTCAAAGTGATATCCGCATCGAATTCCTGACCGTTGAAAATAAGCCCAACTTGCTTTTCCGCGAAAGCATTAGATGCTAATAAGAGCATGACAAGTAATGCAACCAGAAACTTTATACCTATTTTTTTAGTTTGCATTAATTTCCCCTCCACATTATTTAATAAAACAAACATATTATAATATACCATGTAATATATTCTAGAGTATCATGCCTAAATCCTCTTTAATATCTATGCAACATTTTGTAAAAATACAAAATGTTTGCTGCAATATCCTAAGCACAAAAAAACAGAAGTATGAATACCATGGTACTGGAAAAAACACATTAATTAAATCAAAAAAGGGGTGTTTTTATGGCTAATGTAGAAAAATTGATGAAAGATATGGAAAAGGCTAGCGGAAAGCTGGCCGACATGCTCAATGAAAAAGAGGAGCCCATTCCAGAAACTGAATCGGAATTTTCAACAGAAATTGAGGAACTTGACGATGGTCGGGAAATTACCGAAATTGATGAAACGGCTCAGAGATCAGATGAAGTTGATTGTGAATATGAGTCAGGAAAAAAACCACAACCCTGTAGTCGAATAGTTAGATTTCACTGTGTTAGAGGTATACCTAAAGGACTAGAATTGGGTTCGGTAGATGATTTTAGGGTAGTGTATGATCCCACGGCTCTGAGAGTTTGTGTGGAGGAAGCTGATATAAGTGTTACACCACCGCCGGGTTGCCCGGATTTAACTCTAACTGTCTTTGCAATTCGCGTCACGGGGTGCATCCCGGTAAATTCCAGTGTATTGGCCTTTGAAAGCCGTTGTGGTGCTAATCTTGTTCCAAGGCAAACCAGAGCCGATAAAGTGGCGTTATGTTGTCATACTATAGCCTGTGTTGATAATGTTATATGTTACAGAGGTACTCGACAACAGGCGGAAATAGCTGCAGCCAAAATTCAAAGACAACTGAGGGCAAAAAGATGTCGTGACTCAATGGCAAGTGAAGTCAATGTTGATGAGGCTTCAGTCAAACATAAAAAAGATCCATGTAATGTAGTTCCTTTATTGTTTGCAACCTGTCGAATGTTTAGAGTGCCAACCGGCCCACAAGGCGGCAAGTCCAAAGTGCTTGTATTTTCCGGCGCATTCAAACTGCCTTCATGCCCTAAAGTTACTGCCATTAATTAAAACTTATGCATTACTCTTTTCCTAATAGGAACTCCCCTTTGATCAAAGGGGAGTTCCTATTACATAGTATTTTTCCTAAACACCAAAACAGTTTTAAAGTT
>CAYMGK010000128.1:0-1957 GCA_964389965.1 uncultured Clostridia bacterium
TAAGTGCTTTCTACCGATAAAGGCAAACCTAGTGAAAACTAGGGACGCAAAACTATAGGGCCTTTTCATGCGGTAGAATCATATCTAATTCAGAGATTGATGTTACAACAGATGCTTATATCGGTGACCATTTATATGTGAATTCAAACATATTTGGCGGTAGTATAATATGAGGTAGCAGAGCTGAAATATACCTAGACTCTGCAAGCAGTTCGTTATTCTTAAGTGCATCAGGAAGAATTTACGCTAATGGCATAAGAATAGATACTGATGGCAGTGACATTGATATGGATTATATTGTGAAGGCATATTCAAGATCCACAAAATGTATACTTAGTGCTACACAATATGGTGTGATAGTCAGGGATAGGTATGGCGATATTTTAGGCCAGATTAATTATGATAGTTAAAAATAGGGGGTAAAGCCCCCTATTTTATTAATGACAATATATTTTCTTGGAAGTATTGATATTCTATATGTGACATCCCATTTATAATCTTTGTTGGAATGCTATCTATCAGAATTACTACGGAATTTGGATTGTGATGCTTTGTATCAGGATTATAATAAAAATACGATTGTTCCTTTTTTTCATTGTATCCAAAATTATATCCCTTATCGTAATAAAGATTGTATATTTCCTTGAAACTTATATATTCCACTCCATCGACAGTTGTAGTATTATAGTTTTCCCCTTCTGTAGTCGTATTGCTCAAATTCCCCTCTCCCTTCTCGTCATGAATTACCGCCACATTTTCAACTTCAATCCGCTTTTTCTCCTCATTAAACCTCACATCAAGTCCTGCTTTACTAAAATCCGCCAACTTCAAAAATGTATAGCCGTTTATGTTATGCGATGAAGAATAGGGAAACAGCCCCCGCCGCGTAGTAAATAGGGCGCTATTAACCCATGGAGTCATGGGTTGCAGCTCCTCCCGCAGAATTCCTGCATATGCTTCGGATGAGTGCATAATGCTGGTGTACACCCGGGAAACTCCTTCTTGGAATAAATAATCGTGAATAACACGTTGGCCTATGTAGTCGACCAAAGAGCCCCACAGTCTGCTAGTATGAGAAAAATAACTTGCCGTAGATAGCATGAGGCTTGTAAACCGGAACAGGCCAAAAATTACACGAGGAGGCGTGCCGCGAATTCCTAAGCAATCCAAAAAGATAGCCAAACAGGAAACAAACCAAAGCATCACTAGTGTTGTGGCTAAAGAAGGAGCAAATAGCGGGGCCAGACTTGAAATCCCCCCACACCTCGCATGAAAAAGACCAAAACAGCACCCACAAGCGTTGCTGTTAAGAAGGAAAGTAAGTCGAACAGACTGCCTACCGTTTTGCCCATAATATAAACAAAAGAATGCAAAGGGGTAGCGCAAAGTATTTTCCCGGAGGATTCGCCGTCGTAATTGATTGAGTTTGCAACGAGGTAGAACGAAAAAAAACCGATGAAAAGTGTGCTTACGTGGGCAACAACTAGTCCGATAAATGTGGCGTCAGGTGGTCCTTGATGTTTTTTGATCTTCCGGTATTTGTTACATATGTTTGACTTCTCTACAATTTGTTATTAATCAATCTCCAGATACTATTGACAAATAGATAATACATTTATATAATTACAAATACAGCAAACAATTATACAAAACATGAACAAATGTACTAGCACTATGTTAATTTTAGTACGTGTTTTTATAGACTACATGAATAAATATTCAATAGACGGACTTATATTATGTGGAGTTGATCACATTATGGATGAACTAAAAACACTTATGACAAAAATCGCGTGGCTATACTATATAGACAATAACACTCAGCAAGAAATTGCAGATAAATTAAGCATCTCGCGCATAAGAGTAGCCAGATATCTACAAAAAGCTAGGGATACTGGGATTGTTAAAATATCTGTTTCATTAGACCACGGGTATTGTTTTGAAAAAGAAGAGTTAC
>CAYMGK010000128.1:1967-5769 GCA_964389965.1 uncultured Clostridia bacterium
ATTGATTTAGTTAGCGTTGTTCCTTCAACAGCAAAAAAAGAAAATACCGGAGATGGAATAGGTGTTGCAGGAGCTTTGAGGATGAATCAGTTGTTGACGGCTAATGATATTTTAGGGGTGGCTTGGGGATTTACCCTTTATAGTGTGGCCAAAAACTTGCAACCGGTAAAAAAGAAAAATAACAAACAAATTCAAGTTGTGCAACTTATGGGTGGATTATCCAGTAGCGATAAGATCAATCCTGGTGAAATTGTCAAGATGATTGCAAGTAAGTTGGATGCACGAGGTAATTGGATGAACATGCCTGCGATAGTGGGCTCCAAGGAGTCTAGAGATGTTTTAATGAACGATGAATCTGTGGCTGAAGTGTTTAACAAAGCAAAAGAGTGTACTATATGTATGCTTGGATTAGGTAATTTAACTGAATCTTCTTCTATTTACCTAACAGGTGCTTACTCCAGGGAAGATTTGAGAGTCTTAAAAGAGGCAGGGGCAGTTGGAGACATACTATCCCGTCCTTATGATATCGATGGCAATCCTATAAAAATACCACTTTCGGACCGCATCATTGCAGTTTCTTTGAACCAAATAAAAAAAATAAAAAAAAGAATTGCGATTGCAGTTGGAAAGCAGAAAGTAAAAACAATAATCGGTGCATGTAGGGGAAAATACATAAATGAATTGATTACAGATGAGAACACGGCAAATGCAGTTATTGATTATCTGAGGACTTAGGATCATAAGTACACATGAGATTAGCATTTTAGCTAGGATATTCATGTGGATTTGTTATAAGCGGCTTGAGTTGGACATATATATTTGTTTGAAGCGAGGTTGTATTAGGAGGGTCAACAATGAGCGTAAAGGTATGTGCTTCTATATTATCAGCGAATTTTTTAAAATTGGGAGAAGAATTAAAAAGAGCGGAGGATGCCGGTTGCTCCTGTATACATGTAGATGTAATGGACGGTAACTATGTTGATAATATAGCTATAGGAATTTGTGTAGCAAAATGGCTGCCTTTAGGTACAAACCTTAGATTAGATGCTCATCTGGCAATAAAGCACCCTCAAAAATTTATAAAGGATTTTGCAGATGCAGGGATGGATTCTATATTGTTTCATCCCGAATCCTATACACACCATGTTAGGTTGATGGAACAAATAAGAGAAAACGGTATGCTTGTAGGCGTAGTGTTGACCCCATCAACCAGTTTAGAATTTGTTAAATACATCCTGCCCGATGTGGATATAGTTAATCAGTTAGCAGTGGACGCAGGTTTTCCAAATCAAAAATACAACAAAAACATAAACAAAAAACTTGCAGAATTGAAAAGGCTTAAAGAAGAATTTAATTATAAATACGAAATACAAGTTGATGGCGGTATTGATATTTCAACTGCCAAAATGGCAATTGATTCAGGTGCAGAGGTACTTATATCAGGTTCTACTCTTTTTGAAAGTACTAATATGTCTGAAATAGTCACTAAAATAAAGAGTTTTTAAGGAGGGGCAGATATGAAGTATGTTCTCGGGATAGATTATGGGACAGGAGGTGTGCGCGTAGGAATATTTGACATCAGTGGCAACCAAATTATATTTAGAACAACGGAGTATGAATTGATTACACCGAAGACCGGCTATGCAGAACAAAGGATCGATGACTGGTGGAATTGCCTCATACGGTCATCACATAATGCAATTAAGGATAGCGGAATAGATGTAAATGACATTATTGGCATAGGGTATGATGCAACTGCATGTACACCGGTATTTTTTGATGAAAATATGCAGCCGCTTCGGAATGCAATTATGTGGATGGACATGAGAGGAGCACAGCAAGCAAAGCGGATTGCTGCTAGCGGACACCATATGTTGAAGTACAATGGATACGGGAATGTTTCTCCAGAATGGTTTCCATGCAAGGCACTATGGGTAAAAGAAAATGAGCCGGAGATTTATGAGAAAATACATTGTGTTATGGACGCACCTGATTGGATCGGTTATAAATTAACAGGAAATATATCAAAAAATATCACAGACGGCACAACTAGGTGGTATTATGACGATACAAATGGTGGGTGGCAAAAGGATTTTTATGAAACTATAGGCCTAGGTGATATTGTAGATAAGTTGCCCGAAAACGTTTTACACCCAGGAGAAACATTAGGTAGATTAACAAAAGAAGCGGCGCACGATCTTGGACTAAGAGAGGGAACACCTGTTGCGGTAGGCGCTGCAGATGCGTATAATGCAATGTTTGGCCTGGGAGTTGTAAGGAACAATAAATGCGCAATGGTTACAGGCTCATCACATTTGTATTTGATTCTTACTGATAAGACTATGCATGCAAAAGGAATGTTCGGGAGTTATCCTAATGCTGTAATAAAAGGGCTAAATATGATTGAAGCAGGGCAAACCTCTACGGGATCTATAATAAACTGGCATAAGAAAAACAATTGTGGGTATTTGAACAATGAAGCTAAGCAAAAAGGTGTAGACGTCTATGACTTGCTAAATGAAGGCGCGGAAAAACTGCCTATAGGATCGGATGGCCTGATTTGCCTTGATTATTTTCAGGGAAACCGAACCCCTTATTCGGACGGTGAAGTGCGGGGCATGATAGGAGGTCTATCCCTCATGCACACCCCTATACATATATACAAGGCTCTTGTAGAGAGTATTTGTTATGGAGCAGAAATTATATTCAGGAATTTCGAAAAAGAAGGAACAAAACCTGCTGAAGTTTATGCGTGTGGTGGCGCAGTAAAAAGTGATTTTTGGATGCAAACTCATGCGGATATTTCCAATATACCCATTAACATCACAAAAGTAAGTGAAGCCCCAGTGCTTGGGTCGGCAATACTTTCTGTTGCAGGTGGTGTCTATGGAGATGTTGTAACTGCATCCGAAAATATGGTGGAAGTCATAAAACGAATTGAACCTAATCTAGATCGTCATGAACAATACAAATATTATGTAAACAAATATATGCAGTTGTATCCAATGTTAAAAGAGTGGATGCATGACTTAGTAAGACATGAAAATGCATAGGCTATGTGAAAACAAAAACATCATTACCTAAACATTGAAATTAAAGTTTCACAATATATGTGAAAAAAATAAATTTCTAAGGAGGAAAAATGATGAGAAAGGTTTTAGTAGTAACACTTTTGGTGCTTATGATTTTTGGATTAGTTGCGTGCTCGGGAACGCCCGAAGAAGAAAAGACAACCCCGGATATAGATGCTGACCAAACGGAACAAATAGCCGAAGAAGATTATGTAATCATTACTATACCCAAACTTACGAGTGTTGCTTGGTTCCAAAGGATGGAAGAGGGCGTAAAGCAATTTGCTCAAGACACAGGCATTGATGCATACCAAGATGGACCTGCAGATGCAGATGTGGCACAGCAAGCACAGTATGTCCAGGATGCCATAGCACAGGGGGTTGATGCTATATGCGTAGTACCCCTCTCCACAGAAGCCTTAGAACCCGTTCTGAAACAGGCCAGGGATGCTGGCATTATCGTTATTGCACATGAAGGTGAAGGCATGAAAAATATAGACTATGACATTGAAGCCTTTGATAATACAGCTTATGGCGAACACCTTATGGAGAGGTTAGGGGAAATCATGGGGGGAGAAGGAGACTATGTAGTAGAAGTTGGGGCACTTACAGCCGCTTCGCATAACCAATGGGTAGATGCTGCAATAGAATTGCAGAAGTCAAAATTCCCCAATATGAGTTTATATGGTGACAAGATTGAAACCGAAGAAAACCAGGAAAAGTCATATGAC
>CAYMGK010000129.1:0-5746 GCA_964389965.1 uncultured Clostridia bacterium
CCGACGATGGGACTCGAACCCGCGACCTGCTGATTACAAATCAGCTGCTCTACCAGCTGAGCTACGTCGGCAAAATGGTGGGCCCACTAGGACTCGAACCTAGGACTAGCCGGTTATGAGCCGGCTGCTCTGACCAACTGAGCTATGGGCCCAAGCGCAGTTATTAGTATACAATATTTTTTTTTCTCCGTCAAGCCCGTAAAAATCGATTTTGTTGACATTACTGCCTGAAAATAAGAATTTTATTGGGAAATGTGAGTTTTTCAGGACGTAATTCACTTTAAAAATCACCAAATATCTTTAAAATTCAACATCTCCTCATAAAGTGTAAACTATATGGTGATAATGCATAAAAATGATTTTTGGATCTATCGAATTTTGCTATGCCCCGGGAAATTTCACTAAACGCTCAAATCATAGTTATGTGTTCCTTAAATGGGTTTTTTGGTAAAAAAAATTTTTATAATTAATGAAACCATATTTTTGTGGCATTATTATTTGTTCTGTGTTCCCCACAAAGAATATACCTTTGTCTGACAATGCATTATGAAATTTTTTGTATAATTTATCTTTTGTGTTTTCTGTAAAATATATCATTACATTTCTACATAGTATTAAATCACAGGCATATGGAAAAGTGTCTGTCAATAAGTCTAATAATCTAAAATTTACTGTGTTTTTAATTTTATCTTTTATAATGTACTTGTCGTTTACTTCCCGAAAATTTGCCCTCAACATGGCCTTTGGAATATTGGCGACCTCTTTCTCTAAATACCCCCCTTTTTTTGCCTTTTTTAAAGCATTTTCATCTATATCGGTGGCAATAATTTCTGCCCTATTAATAATACCCATTTTGTCCAGTAACATGGCCACGGAATACGGTTCTTCTCCTCTCGATGCTGCCGAACTCCATATCTTTAATCTTTCTTTATTTGATATCAACTTAGGTATAATTTCACGTTCTAAAATCTCCCATTGAGCAGGATTCCGAAAAAATTCGGAAACATTAATGGTAATATACCCTAAAAATTCTTTTAAATGTTGCTTACTGTGTTTCAAAAATCTAACATATGAATCGTAGTCTTTATAACCGCTCCTTTTAATTAAGGAATCAATCCGCCTTTTCATTTGTTTTTCTTTGTAACTAGATAAATCTATATTGGACATTTTTTTAATTTCAACTGTAAAATCTTTATAATTCAAAGCATATCCCCCTTTTTGACTAATTATAACTAAATTGGATAAAAAAATCCATGACACATTAATAATAATGCATCATGGGGGCTAAATGTAAAGGGGGTCTTCAATATTATAATATAACCTATAGAGATTATTTTATACAAAAAAGCAGAAAAAATGTGGGGTTTGTATTCACACATTTTTTCTGCTAGACAAAATTAAAAATTAAGGATTTTTGGATACTCAAATTATCCCCTACCTTTTAAAGATTTATAACCCTTGTTGGTTTATTAAGTAATCCCCTTTTAACTTCTGTTGCGTCCATATGTTTCGAACTTAGTTTGTTGGAAATATAATTACATGCACCCCAAGGATTTACCCTATCGCCACAAGTGAAAACATCAACTGCGGCATATCCTAATTCAGGCCAGGTGTGAATGGCTAAATGTGACTCTGAAATAACCACTACACCACTTACACCTTGGGGGCTAAATTTGTGAAACGCAACTTCTCTTACTTCCGCACCAGTTTCTAAAGCAGCTTCAACTAAGATTTTTTCAACTAAATTTCTGTTGTTTAAAATATTGGGATCACAGTCGTAGATTTCCGCCAAAATATGGCGGCCCAAGTTTTTCATTTCTCCATCAATACCCCCTTATTTTTTTTAATATCAATTTAAATTGTAGCAGATTATTGTCGTTTGTCAATATAATATAGAGTTATTCTTTGTCAAGTAATTATAATGCAAATTAACACAGCTTATATGTCTATTCCTCGGTATTTCAGCCAATCATATGTTTTTCCTCGAATTACTATAGGCCGTTGCCTTAATTCTTTAAAATTTGTTGCTCCTACAAAGGCCATGGTATATTTAATTTCTTTTTCAATTCGTAATATATATTTTTCAAGAAACGAAGGACCTTTTTCTAGCAACTTACATAAAAAGCATCCTGCAAAGGCTGTCGCTTTTGCCCCTAAAGCCAATGATTTTGCGGCGTCAAGACCATTGGTAAGACCACCTGATGATATAATGTCGATTTTATTACCTACACTTTTTACTACTTCTATCAAACTTATTGGGGTTGGAATGCCCCATGTCTCAAAATGATTAGTATCGTGCAACTTGTTTCTTAAACTTTCTATGGCAATAAAATTTGTACCCCCTGCTCCAGATATATCAACAATGTTCACACCGATTTCAGCAAGTATTAAAGCCTCCTCCTTAGCAATTCCAAAGCCTACTTCTTTTATTATGACAGGAATACTTATATGTTGCATAATTTTAATAATATTATCGAGGGTACCAGCAAAATTTCTGCGCCCTTCTTTCATTATCAGTTCCTGTGGGGTATTCAGATGTATTTGTAGTGCATCTGCTTCGATAATATCGATGGCTTCAAAAGCCTCTTTCACAGTAGCATCTGAACCTAGATTTGCAAAGATAATACCATTCGGGTTTATTTCTCTAACAATCCTGAAACTATTGATACTACTAGGGTTTTTTAATGCTATTGTTTGCGAACCAACTGCCATAGCTAAATTAAGTTTTTTCGCGATTTTAGCAAGTTCTTGATTTATGTATTCACCTTCTTTCATGCCACCAGTCATGGCATTTATAATTATCGGACTGGTAAGTTTCATGTTTTGTAAATTAGTCGTTAAATCAATATTATTAAAATTTACTTCGGATAAACAGTTATGTAAAACTTCGATATCATCAAAAAGGTTATTTTTCATTTTTTTTCTTAGTAACATACTGTATTTTATATGTTCTTTCTTTCTAAGCCCTCTTTTTTTATTCATTTTATTAAACTCCCTTGTACATAAAAATTGGGGCGGATTCGCCCCAAACGGTAACAATACTTAATTTAGTTTTCATCAAAAAGATCGCCAACCATTTCACCTATAGTTACACCATTGGTTACATCGTTTGTATTTAACTTTTCATTTACTTGGTTGTTTTTGTCCTCATTTTGTTGGGCTTCTTTTATACTTAGGCTCATCCTTTTATCTTTTGTGTTAATATCCATGATTTTTACTTTTATAACTTCCCCGGTAGTTAAGACATCACTTGGATTGGAAATATGTTCCTGGGATATTTGTGAAATATGAACAAGTCCTTCAACACCTGGTTCAACCTCTACAAAAGCACCAAAACTCACTAGTTTAACAATTTTGCCTTCGATAATAGAACCAATGTCATACTTTTCGTCCAGCTCATCCCACGGATTAGGCGTGGTCTGTTTTAAACCAAGGGAAATACGTCCTCGCTCTTTATCGACTCTTAAAACCAATACATCTACATCTTGTTCTTCGCTTACTATTTCGGAAGGGTGTTTAATTTTATGCCACGCTAAATCCGAAATGTGTATGAGACCGTCAACCCCACCTATATCCACGAATGCTCCAAAGTCGGTAAGTCTTTTTACAACACCTTTAATGGTTTGACCTTCTTCAATGGTTGCCCAGGTTTTTTCCCGTAGCTCCTCTCTCTCCCGCTCAAGTATAAGCCTATGGGATAATACCACACGGTTTTTCCCACTATCAATCTCAAGAACATGTAATTTTAGCTTTTTACCAATGAAGATATTTAAGTCGGGAACATATTTTAGATCTAAATGTGAAGCGGGAATAAATCCTCTAATACCGCTAATATTGGCCAAGACACCACCTTTTACAACTTCTACAACTTCTCCTTCTAAATCACTTTGTTTGTTGTACGCTTCTTCTATGAAATCCCATGCTTTAGCCACATCAGCTTTTTTCTTTGAAAGAATCACATTACCATTTTCATCTTCTAGCTTTGTAATATAGACATATATTTTATCTCCCACTTTTACAACTTCCGTTGGAGATTCAAATGGCACATCAGAAAGTTCATTTATTGGAATAATTCCGTCTGATTTGTAACTTATATCTACCAAGATCTCGTTGCTATCGATTTTGGCTACAATTCCTTCTACGATAGTATCTTCTTTAATGTCAATAAAGGTATTTTCGTAATCCGGTTCACCCTCTTCCTCGTTTGCTATTTCTTGATTGTCAATATCTTTGCTGAGCTCGTCCATTTTAGAAATAACCTCCTTTATAATCCAGTCAGGTGTTGAGGCGCCGGCGGTTATACCAATTTTATTAACATTATTAAACCACCTTTTTCTGAGTTCTTTAGCAGTTTCAATATGATATACCTTTGCCCCTACATTCTGACAAACTTGAGCTAATTTTTTAGTATTGGAGCTATTTTTTCCCCCAATTACTAACATTATTTCCACTGTAGCGGCTACATCGGCTGCTGATTTTTGCCGATTTGAAGTAGCCTCACACCTAGTATTATAAAAAACACCAATGTCTAGTTTTGATTTTAACACATTCATTATTTTTTTTATATTTTCTCTAGTTTGTGTAGTTTGTACAACTATGCCAACTTTTTTACTCGTATAAAAGTCTTCTGCCTCTTCTACGTTTCCTATTACTTTCACATCACCATCACACCATCCGACTATTCCCTCAACTTCCGGATGACCTCGATCACCTATGATAATTGTAAGGCCGAATTCGGCTGATATTTCGCGAGCCAATTTATGAATTCTCTTTACTAATGGACATGTGCAATCAATGATGTTTAATGATTTTGTATTAAGATACTTTATTAAATCAGGACTTACTCCGTGTGTTCTTATTATTACTGTGCCTTCTTTTATATCATGTAAGTTTGTATCTATTATTCCGTTTTTATTCAGTTTTTCTACCACTTGAGGATTGTGGATTATCGGTCCTAAAGTAAATGCTTTGTGTTTTTCCTCAAGTAGCCCTTCAACAGTTTCCATAGCTCTTTTGACACCAAAGCAAAACCCCAAATGCTCCGCAATTACTACCTCCAAATATTTCACTTCCTAATGAACTTTTTGTTAAGAACAAAGTATGTAAATAAGATCTGTTTAGATTTTTGATCGCTTTGAACCAATTCTATAAAGGTACCTGTAATTCCTGCTTTTTAATATAAAAATTATGATTGCATGAGTTTAGGTATTTCATTGAAAAGCTCTATACTTATTTTCCTCAATTTTTGTGAATTTAGTCTATTATCCTTAGAATGATATTCGAAAAACTTTACAGGCTTGCCAAATACAACTTCAATACGTGAAAACCATTTGTAATTTCCCCTTATAGCGATTGGCACCATAGTTACATCATCGCTTCTTGCAGCCAGAAGTGCAACTCCCGGTTCAGGTTCTTGCAACTCGCCAGTTTGGCTTCGAGTGCCTTCAGGGAAAATGCCTAAAATTTGATTATCATTTAAAATCTTTAAGGCTTTTCTAATGGCTTTTCTGTCAGGAAATCCGCGTTTTACAGGAAATGCATTTAATCTTTTTAACACAAACCCGATAAAATAGTTTTTGAACAATTCTTCTTTTGCCATAAAAAAAACCGGTCTTTTTAGAAGGCAGCCAATAATTACAGGATCCCACATACTTCTATGGTTTGAGTATACAATTGTATCCCCGGTGTTAGGAAAGTTTTCAATTCCTATTTGTTCAATTTTAAATAAAACATGAAGTGTAGCATT
>CAYMGK010000130.1:0-5688 GCA_964389965.1 uncultured Clostridia bacterium
TTTGTTACATTGGGCCGATAAAAGGTGGGCAAGGTTCAATTGAAATTCAAAAGAAGGTAAAACCCCATATACCTAGTGAATGTCATATTCAATATATGGATGAACCAAAAGTTATTACAGGGAAGGCATCCTGGTACGGACCAGGCTTTCATGGCAGGATTACGGCAAATGGTGAAATATTTGATGAAAATGCCTTAACAGCGGCTCATAAAGAACTACCTTTTGGTACAAAGGTGTTTGTCACCAATTTAAACAACAATAGGAGCACACTTGTAACCATTAATGACAGGGGGCCATACATTAAAGGAAGGCATATAGACCTATCCCGGGCCGCTGCAAAGAAAGTGGGTATGATTGATGCCGGTGTTGTAGATGTTGAAATGAAAATAATCAATGTAAACAATAAAAACTAAACCCTACGCGTAAATTCCTACCCTTGACTTTACATGCGGAATCTAATAGTATTTAAGTGAATTAAAAAAATTTGAAGCATTGAAGGGGATTCTAGGTTTTGTGATCCTTCAGAGAGAAACTGCCAGCGGCTGAAAGCGGTTTTAGGCAAATCAAGACCGGATTTGCGCCCCTGAGCTCATACCTTGAACAGGACAAAAGTAAAGGTATTGCGGCTTTTGCCGTTAGATGTAGAGTTATAAGACAGAGTGGAAACGCGAGCCCCTCGCCTCTGAATGAGGTTGAGGGGTTTTTTTCCGGGTGATACCCCCGTATAGACCTTGTAACGACAATTGCATTTTAGAAGACTTATTGAGGGAGGATCTATAAAATGTTGATCTATAATACTTTAACTAGAAAGAAAGAGGAGTTTGTGCCACTCAAAGGCAATAGGGTGACTATCTATACATGTGGTCCTACTGTCTATGATTTCTTTCATGTGGGCAATGCCAGGGTTTTTATGACTTTTGATGTAATCAGGAATTATCTTGAATTCAAAGGCTATGATGTGACTTTTGTTCAAAACTTTACAGATATTGACGACAAAATGATAAATAGGGCAAATGAAGAGAATATAACTGTAAAAGAGCTCGGAGAACGCTTTATACAGGAGTATTTTAAAGATGCGGATGCCCTTGATATAAAAAGAGCAGATGTGCACCCTAGGGCTACTGAACATATTGATGGAATTATAGACTTAATAAAGATCCTTGTAGAAAAGGGATATGCCTATGAAGTAAATGGAGATGTTTATTTTAAAACTCATAAATTCAAAGAATATGGCAAGCTCTCACATCAGGATATCGATGAACTTAAAGCTGGTGCCCGAATTAGGCCCGGAGAAAAGAAAAAAGACCCAATGGATTTTGCCTTATGGAAAACACAGAAACCGGATGAACCGGCATGGGATAGTCCTTGGGGGAAAGGTCGCCCGGGTTGGCATATTGAATGTTCTGTAATGGCTATGGAATATTTAGGTGAGACTATAGATATACACGGCGGTGGTCCGGACCTTATTTTCCCACACCATGAAAACGAAATTGCACAAAGTGAAGCTGCTACAGGAAAGCCCTTTGCACGGTTTTTCATGCATGTAGGATATCTCAATATTGATAACCGAAAAATGTCAAAATCCCTTGGCAATTTCTTTACAATTAGGGATATATTAAAAACCTATGATCCTGAAGTTTTAAGGTTTTTTATGCTATCATCCCATTATCGAAATCCTATAAATTTCAGTCAGGAACTTATGGAGCAGGCCAAAAGCTCTTTAGAGCGCTTATATAATGCGCTTTACAGTATGGAACATTTAGAGCAGCAGACCATTGACAAAGATCTTATAAAAGATGATGAGGAATATTTAAATGAGCTAGAAAAAAATAGGGAAAATTTCATAATGGCAATGGACAATGATTTTAATACGGCAGATGCTGTAGCATCCCTTTTCAATATTGTGAGACAGCATAATATGAATATCAATGAAAAGTCCCCCCGAAAATTAATAATTGCAACAAAGGAAATGTTACTTACTTTAGGGAGTGTTTTGGGCTTTTTCCGAAAGTTTACGGAAAAGGTTTTATTAGATGATGAAATAGAGCAAAAGATAAGAGAAAGGCAGCATGCTAGGAAGAATAAAAACTACGCATTAGCAGATAAAATACGAGATGAACTGGCTGCCCAGGGTGTCGTTCTCGAAGATACTCCTGCCGGAGTCCGCTGGAAGCGGCAATAAAAAATAGGCCCCACCCTAAAGGGCACTTAATAGTACGGTGATTGTCCACGTGCCCCTACATAAAAAAGCTTAAGTCTTGGGATGACAAGTCTTTTATTTTAATGGGGGATATTTCCCACATCCGTAACTACCTTCAGGGCAGTATCCTAATTTTTTGCATGGAGCCCCGGCATTTTCAAAGAGGTTTGGGGCTACTTTTTTAACTTCATTCAGCATCAAATATGCTAATTGCCGAATTTCAGTTTGTGCACGTTCACAACAGCGCAAATTAAAGAAGTTATAAAGACTTCTCACATTCATCGTCAGGACCATTTTAGTTTGAATTCCGTTTGGTAGTATGTATCGTGCATCTTCTTGATCTATACCTAATTTAACTAAATCAGTATAGCATTGCTTACATATGTTGAAGCTTTTGATGTACAGAAGCATTGCTCTGAGGTTTTTAGAAATACTTATTGGCACGGTGGCATAGTAATTATCCTGTATGAAATTTTGCAAAATTAATGAAACCTGGTTTTTGAGAAGGTTATTTCCATTACATAGAGCAAGAAACTTTTTTTCATCATAAAAAAAGTTTGCAAAATCCATATCTTCATATACATAGTGAGCAAAATCCAATAAATCTTTACTGGTTATAAGTAGTTCATTGCCTCTTTCGGTGATATTAAAACTGACGTTTTTGAATATAGGTTTAAGTTCTGAGGGGAAGGCAACATAAAGTCCTTGCTTTTCAAAAACACATCCCACACTGTCAAAAATCCCCAAAATATAAGAAGATCTGTGTAGCTTAACAAGATCATTGGGTTTTCGGCCTTTGATTTGGTATTTTTTTATATTGTGAGCATGTGTGCTGTTTTTTTCTCCCAATAACTTTCGGGAATATTCAAACCCTTCAAGATAACTCATTCTCCTGATTATCATTTTATCGGTCTCTTGTGATTCTTGTCTGTCAAAAGGGTTATTATATCTTAGACTTTGAACAGAAAATGATGCGATGCGATGTCGTGTTATTTGGGCTAAAAGGGTGCGGCTAACTCCGTCAATGGCAAAGGTAAAACTCACATGTTCCATTGGGGACATATGTCCCATATCCATGAGTTTTTTTATAAAGGATACTGCCTCTTTATGATCGAAATTATCCATAAGGTCCGATGCACTTATTTTAGAATAACAAAGACGAGCTGCAGCTGCTATAACTTTTTCAGGCTTTGGTGTGTGAGATAAAATTGTAACCTTCATTAAATAAGCCTCCTTGACTTTTTTAGAAAATTAAAATATTATTTGTACAAACCAGTGGACTTATTATACCGTACTTAAATTATAAAGAAATAATGAAAATACAAATGTTTACTGATTTTGTAGGGGTTGGTACAGATTAATGAAGATCAGATAGAAGGCCGCAATTCTGTACGAGAAGCTTTACAGGCAGGTAGGCCCATAAGCAAGATTTATATAAAAAAGGGCGAATATCGGGGCACTATAAAGAATATAATCGATACTGCCAAAAGATTAGGTGTCCCTTTGGTGGAAATAGATGAAGATGCTTTTTTGTCAATGGTTAAGACTTCCGGTCATCAGGGAATTTTGGCCAAGGCCACACCCAAAGATTATGACAGCATTGAAAGTATGCTTGAGAATGCACGAAAGTTGAAGGAAGATCCATTTATCTTGATTTTAAATGAATTGACAGACCCACAAAATCTTGGAAGCATTCTCCGCACTGCCGATGGTTTAGGCGCACACGGTGTAATCATACCTAAACACAGGGCATGTGGCTTAACTCCTACTGTTGCCAAAGTATCTTCAGGTGCCATTGAGTACATTAAGGTTGCAAGAGTTACTAATATATCTAGGACCATTGATAGACTTAAAAAAGAAGGTTTATGGGTGATTGGTGCACACATTGACGGAAAAAACTATTTTGAAATTGACCTAACAGGGCCGATTGCTCTTGTCGTAGGAGGAGAAGATAAAGGTCTTGGAAGGGCAGTTAAAAAAAATTGTGATATATTGGCGAAAATCCCTTTGAGAGGCCGGATAAATTCACTTAATGCGGCTGTAGCTACGGCCATATTAGGTTATGACATACTAAGACAAAGGTTTATAAGTTATGAAAAGACAGTATAGGGAATTCCTATTGGTAGATGGTTACAATATTATAAATGCATGGCCTGAGCTCATCGATGAAGTAAATAAAATTAACTTAGAATCGGCACGGGATAAATTAATCGATATTATGGCAGATTATTCGGCTTTTACGGGAATCCTCGTTATAGTTGTATTTGATGCACATCAAGTAAATAAGAACATTAGGACAAATTATGTCATAAATGGCGTACAGGTGGTGTACACAAAGGAAAGAGAAACAGCGGATCACTATATAGAAAAAGTTGTTGACAGTATTGGCAGAGAGGAAAAAGTAAGAGTAGCTACATCCGACTGGGTGGAACAACAAATAGTGATGGGAAGAGGGGCTGATCGCATTTCAGCAAGGGAACTATACGAAGAGGTGAACACCTTGGCAATAAAGCGACAGAGTATAAAAGGGAATAATGTTGAAGCAAAAGGAACTTTGGCAGATCTCATAGATCCTCGACTAATGGAGCGCCTAAAAAACATATAAAATGTTTTCAAGCAAAACAAAGCTCTAGGCTTGACTACTTTAAGGAATATACGCTATAATTATTTTGTAGTTGCAGCATTTTTAAAAACTCATGGGGGCGATTTTATTGAGTGTCGGGTTTCCAAGTAAGGAATACCTGCTTTTTGACAATATGACAGATGAAGAAATAGTGTATGAAGCAGCCAATGATGATCATGGGGCTCTTGAATACCTAATAAATAAATATAAAAATTTTGTCAAATGCAAAGCTAGATCGTATTTCTTGATAGGTGCCGACCGTGAAGATATCATTCAAGAGGGAATGATTGGCCTTTATAAAGCCGTAAGAGATTTTAATCCCGATAAATTGTCTTCCTTCAGAGCTTTTGCCGAACTCTGTATCACAAGGCAGATTATAACTGCAATCAAAACCGCTACACGTCAAAAACACATTCCGCTCAATTCCTATGTCTCACTCAACAAACCGCTTTATGATGAAGATTCTGATAGAACATTGTTGGACATCCTTTCGGGAGTGAAGATTTCGGATCCGGAAGAGCTTGTTATCAGTCAAGAGGAATTTGAAGATATCGAAAGCAAAATGGAGGAGATATTAAGCAAACTCGAATGGCAAGTACTAATGGCATATCTTGGAGGTAAGTCTTACCAAGAAATAGCTAAAGATCTCAAACGTCATGTTAAGTCTATTGACAATGCACTTCAAAGGGTAAAGCGGAAATTGGAAAAATATTTAGAGATAAGAGAGTTTAATTAATTCCTTGACGAATAATAAATTTTATATTAAAATATAATTCGTTGCAAGAAATATGACGCGGGGTGGAGCAGTCCGGTAGCTCGTCGGGCTCATAACCCGGAGGTCGTCGGTTCAAATCCGGCCCCCGCC
>CAYMGK010000131.1:0-2023 GCA_964389965.1 uncultured Clostridia bacterium
CTACCGCCGCTCCGAAGCAGAAATGCCCGCAAGAAGAGAAGAATATGAGCATGCCGTAGAAGAAGGAATTATTTTTAACTTTTTAACAAATCCAACCCGCATAATCGGTGATAAAGACGGATGGGTTAAAGGAATAGAATGTATACGTATGGAATTAGGTGAACCTGATGCCTCGGGTCGCCGTAGACCTATCCCAATAGAAGGTTCAGAGTTCATCCTTGATATGGATACAGTGGTTATGGCTATAGGTACAGGTCCTAACCCGCTTTTACTCAAAACCACACAAGGCCTAAAGCTAAACAAATACGGCTATATTGAAACAGATGAAGACGGTAAAACATCCAAAGAGGGAGTTTGGGCCGGAGGGGATATAGTCACTGGTTCTGCCACAGTTATTCTGGCAATGGGTGCAGGCAAAAAAGCTGCTCAATCAATCCACGAACATTTACAAAATAAATAATTTAAAAATATCAGTCAAAGGGCAGGACAATGTGATGTTATATTACATTTTCCGCCCTTTATTAGTTTATATGCAGGAATAATCAAAGTTTGCGTTGAAATATACTGGTAATGGAAATTAGGAGGAGAGATTTACATGAAGATAGGTGTCCCTAGGGCACTGGCCTATTATGCCTATTATCCATTTATCAAGACTTTTTTGGGAAAACTTGGCCTTGAGGCAGTGGTCTCAAGTGAAACTACGAAAGAAACTATGGACATGGGCATTGAAGATACTATTACAGATGCCTGTGTTCCCTTGAAATTGTTCCACGGTCATGTGAGGGATTTAATGAATCGAGTTGACTATGTGCTCGTGCCTCGACTTGTAAGCGTTGACGGTGAAGCCACTTTTTGTCCTAAGTTTTTAGGTTTGCCTGATATGCTTATTAGCTCTATACCGAAATTTAAGAACATGCTTGAAGTGAGAATAGACTTGAAAGGAAGTAGATTTGAACTTTTTATGATTTGCTTGAAATTCGCAAGGAGATTTAAAAAAGGCTTTTTCAAGACATATAACGCATATCGAAAAGCATTATTTAGTCTTAAAAACCACATACACCAATTTTTGCAAGGGGGCATCCCACCTCTGGGTATTGTGGGTCAGAAAAAAAACAACCCTATACACCTTGCAGTATTAGGATATCCGTATATGCTATATGATCCATATGTAAATCTTGATCTTATAAAAAGGTTAATAGACATGGGTGTATATATAATAACACCTGAAATGCTCAGTGAAAAAGACAAACAAAAGCAAGTAGGAAAACTGAAAAAATCTTTGTTCTGGTCTTTTAGCAATGATGTCATAAGGTCAGCCTATCATTTGTTTGAAAACCGGAATGTCGATGGCATAATACATGTCACTGCCTTTGGGTGTGGTCCGGACTTCATCGTAGATAAACTCATGGAAATTGATGCTAAAGAATGCGGGATGCCATATCTCACCATATCCCTTGATGAACATACCGGTAGAGAAGGGCTTAACACAAGACTTGAAGCTTTTGTCGATATGTTAAAAATAAAAAAGGCAAGGAAAGAGGCGACATTAACATGAGAAAAGTTGCTTTTCCTTATATGGGAACATCCTATATTCCATTTGAGAAATTACTCAGGGAATTTGGGAATGAAGTGATACTTCCCCCTAGGCCTACGGAAGAGACTATAAGTTATGGAACCAAATATGCACCTGAGTTTGCCTGTTACCCTTTCAAAATAGTTTTAGGTACATATGTCCAAGTCCTCGAGGCAGGTGCTAATACATTGGTTTCTTCCGGAGGTGTAGGTCCTTGTAGAGCTGGGCTTTATACAACTCTTCAGGAAAAGATATTGAAAGATTTAGGCTATAAATTTGAAATGATTACAATTTTTATTTAACCATCTTTAAGTATAAAACCGAGAATCTTTCTACAATATAAAAAGAAAACAAGAATTTTTCGTGATTTGTTCCATGAAATTCATACTTTTGCATCATTTTTTATAATTTATAACAAACAACAACATGAAAGGATTTGATTTTAGGCCA
>CAYMGK010000131.1:2033-5560 GCA_964389965.1 uncultured Clostridia bacterium
GGTATCTTAGGGAATTACTGCATAATATAAAAAAACTCGTAAACACAAGATTGACACTTAGAGATTACATCAGCATTGGGAGGTTTGTCTGGAGGCAGTTAGTGCTCCTGGATAGAGTTGAACGACTGTCTCATAAGGTCAGACCTTTAGAAGTAAAAAGAGGGGCTTCAACACAGGTATATAAAAAGTGTATAGAAATGATATCTAAAGCTAAGAAATACAGAGACCTTAAAGAGATAGAAAGGGAATCGGAACTTTTATTTGAAGCTATAGAAAAAAAGGATCATGACCCACTTAAAATTGGGATTGTAGGCGAAATATATGTCTTACTTGAACCCTCATCGAATCTAGAAATCGAGGAAACTCTCGGTGAAATGGGTGTTTATGTAGAGCGTTCAATGTTTCTTGCCGGATATACAATATCAAATGCAGTAATGGACTTGTTTCACATGGCAGGTGAACGAGATGCAAAGAAAATGGCTGCACCTTATTTTAAAGAGATGTGTGGTGGTCATGGCAGGGAATCAGTGGGGAATTCAGTGATTTTCGCCAAGAGGGGCTTTGATGGCATAATTCAGCTTTCTCCATTTACCTGTATACCTGAAATAGTAGCAAAAAGCATTCTCCCAAAGGTATGCAAAGAGCATAATTTAGGTTTTCTGGCCATAAGCCTTGATGAACAGACGGGAAAGGAGGGGCTTAGAACACGGCTAGAGGCCTTTACAGATTTACTTGCAGCCAAACGAAAAAAACACAGATCTTTAAAAATGAAAACACAGATCGCGAAGGAGATGGCTTAATTGTCATATTACCTAGGTGTTGACGTAGGTTCAGTCAGCACAAACCTAGTATTAATAGATGAAAATGGTTCTTTAGTAGAAGCCATATACATTAGGACTCAGGGCAATCCAATAAAAGCTGTGCAGGACGGTATGAAACAGTTTTCCCTTAAGAGCAAAGGGGAACTTAAAATAAAGGGAGTTGGGACTACAGGAAGTGGCCGGCAATTGGCGGGTGTTATTGTAGGTGCAGATGTGGTTAAAAACGAAATAACGGCACATGCCGTAGCTGCTTTACGGGAAAATCCTAGGGTGCGGACTGTACTCGAAGTCGGCGGTCAGGACTCCAAAATAATAATTCTTAGAGATGGTGTGGTAACTGATTTTGCCATGAATACTGTATGTGCGGCAGGTACAGGTTCTTTTCTTGACCAACAGGCTAGTCGGCTGGATATTCCTATACAGGAGTTTGGTAATTATGCTTTGAAATCAAAAAACCCTGTCCGCATTGCGGGCAGGTGTGCGGTTTTTGCTGAGTCAGATATGGTGCATAAACAACAACTAGGCTACAAATCGCAGGATATTATTCGAGGTTTATGTGAAGCATTAGTGAGAAACTATTTAAACAATATTGCAAAAGGGAAAGAAATACTTCCATATATAGTTTTTCAAGGGGGAGTGGCAGCAAATGCCGGTATGAAGGCAGCCTTCGAAGATGCACTAAAAGAAGAAATACATATTCCAAAGCATTTTGACGTTATGGGTGCAATAGGTGCCGCTTTATTAGCGAAAGATGCCAAAGTAACAAAAACCAGATTTAAAGGGTTCGGCCTCTCTGATATGAAATTCACCGCAGATAGTTTTGAGTGTAGCGGCTGCCCTAATCACTGTGAAGTTATAAATATAAAAATGGAAGGTAAAGTAATAGCCCGTTGGGGTGATCGATGCAATAAATGGAAGGTCCTAGACAATGAAGTCTGATTTTTAGCTTGATTACTTATTGCGCAAATAACCCAGATATCCCATAGCCTCTAGTTTTTCAGCCTTAGCTGATACTTCAGCTTTCATTGCATCTCTGTACTTTTTCATTTTATCTCTAATAGCGGGGTTTTTAACACCTAAAATTTGGGCTGAAAGTAGACCGGCGTTTTGAGCATTGTTTATTCCCACTGTAGCTACAGGGATTCCCCGTGGCATTTGCACAATCGAAAGTAATGAATCAAGGCCGCTCAAGCTTGAAGTTTTGATTGGAACACCTATCACCGGTACTACTGTAACAGCGGCAATCACTCCTGCAAGATGAGCTGCACCACCGGCCCCTGCAATAATAACTTCTATGCCCTTAGGCTCAGCATATCGGGCGTAGTCAATTGCCCGCTCCGGAGTCCGGTGTGCTGATATAATAGTAATTTCATAGCCAATATTGAAATCTTCCAGTATTTTTGCCCCTTCTTTCATTACAGGAAGGTCCGAATCACTGCCCATTAGTATTCCCACTAAAGCCCTATTACCCATCTTAAACTCCTCCGAAATATTTTATAGTAATAACCTAATCACTTGTTTGGGCCATATTATATCATAGATTTGCTTAATTTCATATGTAGAGAAGTCAAACATATGTGACACAGGCCCCTGAAAAACTAACCTCAGGATAGTGCTGTGGTTTATATAATTGTTAATTATATATTAGGCTGCATTTTTAGAAAAGTAATTTTCAACCATTTCATTTGGTGTTTTAAAGTCTAAAACCTGTTGATAGTTAACTATCGATACCATTAAAAAGCGATACCTTGCTAACCGTCAACAGGTAGTATTATATTTCCCTAAAAATATAGACTTATAATGATAAGTTAATGGACTTTTTACCAATACTATAAAAGGAAAATAAGTTTTCATATTTCAGAAGGAAGATGAAAAATGTCAAATAAAATACCTATAATTACAATCGTTGGAAAGTCCGGCACAGGAAAGACTACTTTGATAGAAAAACTACTAAAAGAACTTAAAAAACGAAAATACAAAGTTGCGACGATAAAGCATACTAGTCACTTTGAAATGGACAAACCGGGAAAGGATACTTGGCGCCACGCCAAGGCAGGGGCGGACACTGTAATTATTAGCGGCCATGATAAAGTAGCAATGATAAAAAAGACTGACTATGAATGGGAATTGGACCAATTGATAAAATTAAGCTCAAATGTAGATTTATTTTTAGTTGAGGGTTTTAAACATAGCGACAAACCCAAGATAGAGGTTTTTCGTCATAAGCATTCCCCGAAATTGATATCACCACTGTCCCAATTGATAGCTATAGCCAGTGATGTGAAATTAGATATTCCGGAAATTCCTGTACTTGATATCAATGATTCGATAGGCTTGGCAAATATTATAGAGGAAAAAATTATGAAACAAAAACCATTGTCAGACACATCCGTGCACGACAAAAAATCTAAAATCCCTTAGGTCTTGTCTTTAATTTTTTTCATTTGATTAAAAAGATTTTAATTGAATCGGCAGGAATTTGTTATTATGTGTCGAATGACTTATTTAGTGGCATATCACTCCGAGCTTATTCACCCGAACCGCAAAGGTGGGAATTAAGCCGATAGGGTATATCTGGAAACGGATATGCCTCCCATTGTGGAAAGGAGGATGATCCTATACTTTGTATGATGACATTTAGAGTGGAGTGGCCCAAATAGCCACTTCACTCTTTTTTGGTTGTCCAATAATTTTTTTTGCTGATAC
>CAYMGK010000132.1:0-5522 GCA_964389965.1 uncultured Clostridia bacterium
AAGGCATCTGAGATTTAATCCTATCAACTGCCTGCTTTTTATTAAGGCCTTTCTCCCTAGCTAACAATCTTTTAAGCTGGTTTTTTTCATCAACTGAAATCACCCACACTTCATCCACTATCGAATTAAGGTTTAATTCCAAAAGCAAAGCCGCATCCAAGACTGTTATTTTTTCCCCTATCTTTTTATAGCATCTTAACTGCTTTTTTATTTCTTTCAAAATTTCCGGATGTGTAAAACTATTTAAATATGCCAATTGCTTTTTATCCGAAAATACAATTCGAGCAAGTTTTTCTCGGTCTATTTCTCTTTTGTTTTTTAATATCCCTTCACCAAAATGTTTAACAGTTTGAACCCATGCAGTCATACCCGGCATCAGAATTTCTCTTGCTATTTTGTCGGCATCTATTATAGCAGCGCCTTTGTCTTTAAGCAATGATGAAATTGTGCTTTTACCACTGGCTATTCCACCCGTAAGTCCTATAACAAGCAATAATAATCACCTCTGTTACAGCTCCTCCCAAGTATATCCCTGAGTAAAATCAACTACAAGGGGTACTTTTAAGGAAATGGCATTTTCCATATCCTGTTTGAGTATTTGTTTAACAGGAAGTAGTTCGGTTTTTGGTACATTTAGGATTATTTCATCATGTACCTGTAAAAGAAGCTTTGTCTTAAAGTTATTTTGCTTTAAATGATTGTACACTTTGACCATAGCCACTTTTATAATATCAGCTGCACTTCCCTGTATAGGTGTATTCATGGCGGCACGTTCCGCAAAAGAACGAAGATGATAATTCCTGCTATTGATATCAGGTATGTACCTCCGTCGATTGAGCAGTGTTGTCACATAACCCATATTTTTTGCTGACTGTATTGTTTCCCTTATGTAATCTCTAACACCGGGATATCTCTCAAAATATGCATCTATATATTCCTGTGCTTCCTGGTTGGATATGCCAAGTCCTTGAGCCAATCCGTAGTCACTGATACCGTAAACTATACCAAAATTCACCGCTTTGGCCCTGTCTCTAAGAGATGGTGTTACTTCCTCCAAAGGCACTTCGAAAACTTCACTTGCAGTGCGAGTATGAATGTCTTCCCCATCAGTGAAAGCGGCTATAAGGCCCGGGTCTTGTGATATATGTGCTAACACTCTAAGTTCTATCTGGGAATAGTCACCAGATAAAAGTACATGTTCCGGGTCATCTGCAGTGAACACCCCCCTAATATGTCTGCCAACTTCAGTCCTCACAGGTATGTTTTGCAAGTTTGGTTCTGTGCTACTGATGCGGCCAGTGGAAGTCACCGTCTGGTTGAAACTAGTGTAAATCCGGTTTGTGTTTTTATTTACAAGTGCCAGTATACCATCCGCATATGTTGACTTGAGTTTTGTCAAAGAACGATATTCTAAAATATATTCAACTATTGGATGATGTTCACGTAATTTTTCAAGGACCTCGGCATCTGTAGAGTAACCTGTCTTCGTTCTTTTTATAACAGGTAGAGACAGGTGTTCAAACAGGATTTCTCCCAGTTGCTTAGGTGAATTTATATTGAATTTGGCATTAGCCATATTATATATGTTTTTCGTTAAATCCATGAGTTCTTCACCGAATTTATTTGACAATTTTTCCAGTTCATCGGGATTTACTTTAATACCGGCATATTCCATATCAGCAAGCACTGTGCTAAAGGGTAGTTCAACTTCATAAAAAAGCTTTTGCATTTCGTAATCCTGTAGTTTTTTATTCATTTTGTTTTTCAAAGGGATGAGCCGACTGGTTTTCTCTTCAAAACTAGATTCTGTAGTAAGTGTATTCCCCAAATATTCCACGGTCAAAGTTGATATGTCATAGCGGGATTTCGCCGGTTCAAGGAGGTAGGCCGCTAACATGGTATCAAATTGATATTTGAAATCTATATTTAAAGTTTTTAGTGCATTTCGAGCAAATTTACCATTATGAGTAATTTTTTCTATTGCCGAGCTTTCTAAAAGAGGCTTCAAAGAATTACTAATTTGCTCCTCCGACAAAATTTCACAGCCCATATAGTAGTTTTCATCTTTGGTTGAGAGATATACCCCACTTATCCTATATGGCATCGTGCTAGTATCCTGTACATCTACTAAAACGGCAATCTGTTCATGTTTAGCGAGTTTTTTCACTAGCTTTCTTAACATATCAACATTTTCAATATTTACAGTCTTTATGATTTTCGATTCTTTTATACTGGCCTGAGGCTGGAATCGTTGGACTAAACTATAAAACTCCAACTCTCCGAACAGGTTGATTAATTTGTCATGATCCGGTTCCCTGTAAACAGTTTTTTCAAGGTCAAATTCCAAAGACATATCTCTTACAATAGTAGCGAGATATCTACTTATTCTAGCCTGTTCGGAGTAATTCACCAGATTTTCCTTGAGTTTGCCTTTGAATTTATCTATGTTTTTCAAAACATTTTCAATAGTGCCGAACTCTAGGACAAGCCTGATCGCCGTTTTTTCACCAATACCCGGCACACCAGGAATATTGTCAGATTTATCTCCCATTAGACCTTTCATCTCAACTAGGGCTTCAGGAGAAATGCCATACTTTTCTCTGATTTTCGCTATGTCATATACTTCCATCTCAGAAATACCTCTTTTTGTGAGCATAACATTAGTATTTGTAGACACTAATTGCAAGGCGTCTTTGTCCCCGGTAATTATCAGGTTAAAAAAACCCGCTTCTTCCCCTTTTTTTGCAAAAGAACCTAAAATATCATCAGCTTCAAAACCATCGGTTTCAGCAAAATTGATGTTAAGGGCCTGCAATATGTCTTTTAAGATATCGAACTGTCCTATTAATTCATCTGGAGTCTTTGAACGTGTAGCTTTATAAGCCGCGTATTCCTCATGTCGGAAAGTTGGGCCCTTTTTATCAAAAGCCACTGTTATGTAATCGGGTTCTTCTTCTTGCAAAATCTTAAATAACATATTGAGAAAACCATATACTGCATTTGTGTGTATTCCTTTAGAAGTCCTAAGAGGTGGCAGTGCATGGAATGCCCTATGTAGTAAACTATTGCCATCAATAAGAATCATTTTTTTCATTTTATTCAACTCCTGTCTTACTATTATTTCACCAAAAACATTTAAAAACCTGCAAAGAATCAAAAAAACCCCTAAAAAATTAGGGGTTTGAAGTCTTTTTATGACTTCTTTTTCTTGTCTAGAACTTTTTTTACTATATAGAATAAAAGTCCTCCTGTAATAAGAATCGGCAGTAATGCCCCAAAGATTTCTGCTGAGTATGCCAGTAGGCTCATAGTAAAGTTCACAGAAGCAGTAAAACCCTGTTTAACTCTATGGGCCAATTCTTGTGCATTCAAAGAACCGATTTTTTCCTTTGATGGTTCTTGTTCTATTAATTGCAAGTCCACTAATGACATTTCCACCATCTTATCCCATGACATTAGCTGACCTGTCAAAATTTCAATATCCGTCCTTACCCTATTGAGTTCGCTTTCAATGCGCAGAATCTCATCCACATTATTTGCTATATTCAATATTTCGAGAAGTCTTTTTTCCTGTTGTACAAGATTGCGAACCCTTACATCTGTATCATAGTATACATCTGTAATGTTCTCTCCACTCATATGTTGATTACTAACTCGACCCATTGCCTTAAATTCATCTAAAGCTTCAGACAACCGTGCTTGGGGGATTCTCAGTGCAATATGGGCTCTCCTTGAAGAATCCTTGGATTCTTTCCCTTGAATTTGGCTGTTCTCCACATAGCCACCAAAATCATCAACTAACTTAATGACTGCGTCTACTTTTTCATCAAATTGCTCCACATATATGGACATATTCGCATTTTTGATGATCTTTTGAACCCTTTCATTAGCGGAAAATGCCTTAAGACTTTCTTTTGTAATTCCAATTTCTCCTGCTTCATGGTCACCTTCACTTTGTCCGGATACATTCGCTCTATTCATCATCGTAGATGGTTCTTGAGGGGCTGCCGGTGCAGATTCCGATATGGCTTCATCTTTCGCATTTTTTGTAGCATAATTCACACCAAAAATCCCTAAATTGTATGTGGTAACTACCAATATTCCGATGATGAATACACCTATAACTGCGGTAAATACTCGTCTATTACTGTGATAAAACCTTGATATAAAGGTGGCAACATTTCTTGCTAAGCCCACAAGACTTGAGGCCCTTTCAGTCGGTTTTTGCTGGGTTATACTGTTTAGACTTTTCGAAAGTTCTGGTAAAAAGCTTTCAGGCAAATCAATTCGCTCAACAGAATTAGTAGATTTTATTACTTGTTGAAGTAGCTTGACTTCTTTAAGACAATCAGGACAGATTTTTAAATGCCTTTCAAGAACTTCCTTTTCCCCAGTTGTTACGAAACCATCAACGTATTTATCAATCAAGTCAATATAAGATTCACAAGCCACATTGTTTCCCCCCTTCACACAAATTTAGACGTTATTTGTAAAAAAAAGTTCCGAATCTTCCAGGTTTGCTTTTAAAGCCCTACGGCCTCTGTATAATCTTGATTTCACTGTACCTAAAGAACATTCTAGAATATCACTTATTTCAATATAGCTAAACCCCTGGATATCCCGCAATATCACGCATATCCTTTGTTTAGCGGGCAAGGAGTTTATGGCTTTCGTGAGTATTTCCTTGGATTCTCGTCTTTCCACGAATTCTTCCGGTGATTCAATATTTGAGCCAAGTTTTACTTCACCACCTGCGGCTATTTCCTCTTTCAAAGGGAGCATATTTTCTTGCTTTTTTCTTAAAAAATCTATGCAGGTATTTACTGCAATTCTGTAAAGCCAAGTGGAAAAGCTTGAATTCCCTTTAAACTTATGAAGGGAAGTGAATACTTTTATAAATATCTCCTGAGTAATGTCCTTGGCATCTTCGGCATTATTAAAAAACCTATAAACAGTATTGTATACTTTTTTTTCATAACCGGAAATTAAATCTTCAAAAGCCGTAACATGACCCTGTCTAGCCCGGCGTATGAGAATTTTTTCTGTGTTCAATTGATATGCCTCCCCTCACATTTTTCTTGCATATCTTGAAATATATTCGCCTTTGATGAGGGAAATCCCTTCAAAAATAATTTTGATCATTTGGCAAAATATTGATTAACATGTAGTTAGGCCCTCTATAAAAAAGTCGGTTAGATAGGCTCCCGTACATATAGACGAAAATAAAAGTGGACTTACACCACAGATTGACGGCATGCCCATAATACGAAAAAAGGCAACTTATAAAAGTCGCCTTTACTAATTTCAAAATATAGCCTGTCGTTTTCAATTGTGCCCAGATTACCTCGGCCAATTTAGGGTGTATTTTAATGGCTTTTTCTTGTTTTATTTGTTTTTTACTACCTGATATAAAATCCATTCAAACTCTTGATATAAGTGGTGCCGAAGGCGGGAATCGAACCCGCATGGTATTGCTACCACTGGATTTTGAATCCAGCGCGTCTGCCAGTTCCACCACTTCG
>CAYMGK010000133.1:0-5462 GCA_964389965.1 uncultured Clostridia bacterium
TGGAAAAAGAGAGTTACGCCCTTGATGGGATCGTTATTAACCGAAAAATCAACGTGGAAGGAGAAACAATTGATATTTCAGATATAGTTGGAAGTGCCTTTGAAAAACTTGCAACAAATATTCTAGTTGAAATAAACTCACAGTGGAGAGTATCGGAATTTGATCGTCTGTTATTAACCGGTGGAGGCGGACAGGCAATAAATTCGTATCTACTTCCACATTTATCACATGCAAAACTAGCTTTAGATCCTATAACAGCTAATTGCCGAGGTTACCTCACTTGGGCCGGTCGCCTGTGGAATAAGAGTATTACACAAAGTGACAAGAAATTAAAGTTTATTTAAGTGGTTTGAGGTGATCCTTTATGAGTTTAGCAGATTTTACAAATGATGAATTGCTTATAGCAAGTTTACGTATTGAGGGTTTGGCAGTAATTAGCGGTATGTTTAAAGGTGGAATTTATAATGGAATTGACGTATATATTACTCCATCAGGTTATATCCACGGTAGCATCAAAGCCGTCAACCTCATAATTGCCGGAAGAGTGAACGGTGATGTTGAAGTAAAGAATTTGAAAATCTGCACTTCAGGCAAGCTATATTTTAATAAATTACAATATAAAGACTTGGATATTGAAGAAGGTGGTCTACTGATTGAAAATCGCATTGGGCTGGCAACAAAGCAGAAATGGGATTTCCCTCAGATCAAAACAAACGAACATAAAAGCTCCAGTGAGTATGTGCATTTTAATAGTAGTTTTTAATGGTTTCCACCGGAAAAGCCGCTAAAAAAGCGGTTTTTCATTTTGACAAAAAAGATGAACAAGGACTTATAAGCCCTTGTTCAAGTATGTTATAATAGTAATCGAGACTTGGATTTTAGTCATTTGGAGGTTAATACATTGAAAAGGCAATCCAGAGATATTGTTACAAATAGAAAGGCTCGGCATGACTTTCATATATTAGAAACTTTTGAGGCAGGCATTGCCTTAATTGGCACCGAGGTAAAATCCCTTCGAGAAGGAAAAGGCAATCTAAAGGACAGTTATGCTCAAGTGCATAATGGAGAGCTATATTTGTATAACATGCATATAAGTCCCTATGAAAAGGGAAATATCTTTAATAAAGATCCTTTACGCCCACGAAAGTTATTAATGCACAAAAGACAAATCATCCGGCTGTTTAGCCAAGTGAGGGAAAAGGGTCTAACCCTCGTTCCACTTAAATTATACTTAAACGAACGTGGACTCGTAAAGGTGGAACTCGCCCTTGCAAAAGGAAAGGCGCTTTACGATAAACGTGAAGATGTCAAGCAAAGGGATGCAGACCGTGAAATGAAAAGGGCTTTAAAAGAGTTTGGGAGAATGTAGCCTGAAAAACAGTATATTAGATTTTGAATTTGATGAGCACTTGACTATTTCTAAAGACTGCTTTATTATTATGTATAGAAAATGAGATTTTTCAACTGCGCCTTGGAAGGCAATTACTTGTGACTACAATTTTTCATTGATACCAAAGGCATTTTCGTGACATTATTGCGGGATTGTGTAATGGTAGCACACATGACTCTGGATCATGTTGTCTAGGTTCGAATCCTAGTCCCGCAGCCAAATTTATGGCCCTATGGTCTAGGGGTTAGGACGCCGCCCTCTCACGGCGGTAGCGGGGGTTCGAATCCCCCTAGGGCTACCATATTTAACATCCAAACCTTTTTAAGTGGGATCTCACTCTTAACCTCATCGCTTAGGTTGTCATAACTTTTGAACAACTCTTGTATTATATTTTTAGAATCCCATAACCTTCTTTCCTCTCCTGTGATTTCAGGATTCTGAGAGTTTATGATTATTGTTCTGACCTTAATTTCTTGTAAACCCTTTCCAATAAAAACTTACGCCAATATTCCCTTGCTTCTTCATTCTCAACCAATAAATCAAAAAACTCCTGACTTTTTGAACGCACTTCGAAAATCTTATTATCAAATACTTCATCAAAAATAACTTCAAAGGCATCAATAGTATTAACTTGTGCCCCTTCCCTTAGATTCTCCTCCACCAAAATGGATTCCTCGAACAAATCGGCCACCTTATCCCCTTCCGAAAACTGAGTGCCGAAACGCTTGTTAAATTCTTCTACCACTTTTGACAAAGAGGTTATATCATCATCTGTAGCCATCTTCCCGCTAAATCCGGGTGTAGCTATAGGCTTGCCATATTCAAGACCTATCTTTCCTTCAAATACTTTCGTTAATCTGTAATACTCCAAATCAATATCTTTGCCAATATCATAAGTTATCGTTGAACCAGGCCTGGGTAGCTTACACTTGAGCATACGGCAATAAATGTACAGTTTTTCAAGTTCAAGGTCTTCATAGGGAAGAACTTGTCCTAAAAAGCTATAGGCCCTTAAATAGGATGTGAGATTTGAAATGAACTCCTCTTGCTCCTCCTCATCTAAGTGTTCAAACCTTTCAACAGCTTGATCTAAAATTTTATGGGCTTGTCCCTGGCTTCTTTTCTCTAACATTATTTCCACAAACTGCTCAATCTCCGACCAACGATAAACATCAGCAGAATCCATTTTTGCTCTAAAGTCATACAGGACATTTGGATCAATTTCACCGGGTATCATGGCATCTTCATAATAAACCGCAAAGGCTTTTTGAATTTCTTCCGGGTCATTGACAAAATCCAAAATGAAAGTATCTTCTTTATCCGGGTGAATCCGATTTAGGCGGGATAGGGTTTGTACCGCCCTTAGTCCCTGGAGTTTTTTATCTACATACATGCTATGTAGAAGGGGTTGGTCAAAGCCAGTCTGGAACTTTTCAGCTACTAGTAGCACATTATACTCATCTGTATTGAATACATCCCTTATATCCTGCCCACGTAAATCGTTCATATTTTTTTCAGTAAACTTTTGCCCGCCATCTTCAACTTCACCACTAAAAGCTACTAAAACCCCTATACCCTTATAGTCTTTTTCTTTTAAGTATTTATCAAATGCATCTTTATAGCGCTTAGCGTGTTTGCGGGAACTGGTTACCACCATGGATTTGGCCCGGCCCTTTATTTTCTTCATTGTGTTGTTGCGAAAATGTTCTATTATTACTTCTGTTTTTTGAGCCAAATTGTATGGGTGTAACTGGACAAACCGTGCCATGGCCCGGGCAGCCTTCCTTTTCTCTACACTGGGATCATCTTGGGCCTTTTGCATAACCTTGTAGTAAGTAGAATAGGTGGTATAGTTTTGAAGAACATCTAAAATAAAACCCTCTTCAATGGCTTGTTTCATACTGTATATATGAAACGGCCTGGAAACCCCGTCGGCATTTGTAGTGCCGAATAGTCCTACTGTTTCATAGCGGGGAGTTGCAGTAAATGCATAATAGCTAAGATTAGGTGTTCTTACCTTACGGGAACGTATTTGTCTTACTAGAGCAAGTTCAACATCAAATTCCTCATCTTCACTTTCTTGTAGATCAGGATCGAGCACTTTTCTCAGTTCACGGGCTGTTTCCCCTGACTGGGAAGAATGGGCCTCGTCTATAATAATAGCGTATTTCCGGCTAGGCAATTTTTCTGAAATATGATCTAAGACAAAGGGAAATTTTTGTAGTGTTGTTATAATTATTTTCGTGCCCTTTTCTAAAGCCCTAGCTAACTGCTTGGAATCTCTGTCTATCTTTTTTACCACGCCACGTGCATGTTCAATCTGATACACAGTGTCTTGTAGCTGCCTATCTAAAATCAGGCGATCTGTTACTATGATAACCGAGTCATATATCAGGTTTTGCCCTTCTTCATCATGAAGTCTGCACAACTGATGAGCAAGCCAACCAATAGTAATGCTCTTTCCGCTTCCAGCACTATGTTGTATCAAATAATTGTGCCCAGGGCCATTGACTTTGGAACTGTCAAGCATTTTGACTACAGCATCTAGTTGATGATAGCGGGGAAAAATCATAGTTTCACTATCTATAAACTTGTCGCCTCTTTTCTTTTTCTTCTTTTCCAAATGAATATAATTAGCTACAACGTTGAGCCAAACATCTTTTTGCCATATCCTTTCCCACAAATAGGCCGTTTTATATCCATGGGGATTTTCAGGATTACCTGCCCCGCCATTGTTGCCTTTGTTAAAGGGCAGGAAGTGGGTTTTATCTCCAGATAATCGTGTTGTCATATAAACATCATTAGGATCTACTGCAAAGTGAACCAAAGCACGGGTCTTGAAATTAAATAGCTTTTCTTTGTTATCCCGAGCCTTGTATTGAATTATCGCGTCTTTTACGTTTTGCCCGGTCAATAGTTCCTTTAGTTCTGCTGTTGCTACAGGAATGCCATTTACAAATAAGCACATATCTATGGATTCATTAGTAGTAGTGCTAAAATGAACCTGTCTTGTAACTGTCAATCTATTTTTTTGATATAACTCAACCAAATCGGGGTTTAAAGCCCCTGCAGGCTTAAACTGACACATTTGAAACTCAACACCTAGATCTGTTACTCCATGTCTTAGAACATCTAAAGTCCCCCGGTTATCGAGCTCTTGGGCCACCCGTTCAATGAATTTCTGCTCAACATCGTTATTACGCCTATTTCTTAGTTCTTGTAATTTATCGCTTTGTGTATCTTTAATCCATGCCATGAGCTCGACAGGGTCTAGGGCTAGCCCAGGATTAAAATTGGCAGAACTTCCTTTAGTCCAACCACCCTTAGGTGAAGTCATGTAATTTTCAATTTCGCCTTCAAATCTTTTTTCACTGGGCAACTTGCTCACTCCTTTCCTGACGGACATCTATTTTGCCGGTTACCGCCGCAGTTATAAGGGATTCTCTGTATTCCTCTAGCAGGGCGATGGATTTTTCTATGTCGGAAATAAGGGAGTCGATTTGGGATGTTTTGTGGTCGAGGAAGTTGGCGATGGATTTTTGTTCTTTTATAGTTGGTAAAGATATTACCATATTGCCAAGTTGGGTCCGACTAATTCTTTGCCGGGTACTTCCACGGGCAATTATTTCAGCATTTTCTAAATGTATTTTTGAAGAAAAATAATATACAAGATACTTTTCGTTAACTAAACTAGACAGCCTGATTATGCATACATCTACAGAAGTAATCATTTTTTTACCTAGGTCAGGGGCAAGACATGCTCTTCCAACCGGCTCAGCAAGTCTACATACAAGAACATCGCCTGGTAATACCTCTTTACAATTTAATTCGTTAAATGTTTTTTCGGAAATATATCTATAGCCTTGTTCTATATATCTTCCCACTCCGATGTTACCGGTTTGAATTAACCGTATGCCTTCATCGGTAATATAGGGACTTTCTATCCAGTCCCCATCAGTAAAATCCTCGTATTCAGGCGACGCAATATGTTTTATTTTGTGTATGCCCCACCCCTCCGGTATCTTTCCTATCCACTCAACCCCTGAATCCTTCATGGGCACATCAGGATCAA
>CAYMGK010000134.1:0-5394 GCA_964389965.1 uncultured Clostridia bacterium
TTTACTGAATATCTAAGAACAGTTAAGTAATGACGCACTTATACTCAAATAATCAATGGGGATATAAAAGATGAAGAATAATATGTTTAAGTTTTCAGTAGAAGGTCTAAAGGAAGCACAAAAGCTATTAAAAGAAAAAGAGGTTTTTGAGGTTTTTAAGGTAGACGAAAATAGCTATATAGATTATGCAGTATTTATTTTAGAATCATTAGGTATAGTTGATGGGACTGAGAACCAAAAAATATGACTGATGGAACCGCAAGGTTTTTCCAAGAAGAGGTTGACAAAAAGGCCCAATCGGTATAGTGTAATAGTAACAGAGCCTACCTCGACTTTAACACCAAAAACGCAAAAAAACCTCTGTATACCCTATAAATTACGTATCACAGAGGTTTTATCATTTCAAAAACATGTTGTATATTCTAAATCCCCTTTTTACTATCTGCCACAAGCTGCTTAATATCACCAACTGTTAAAAACCGCCTTCCAAGAGGTAAATTTAAAGCAGACCCAATCGCCTGAATTACCCTATCATAATAAGTTATCTTAAAAACATTATCCTTAATAAAACAAGCCTGATAACACCTTAAAGACTTAATTATTTGCTCTGGAGAATACTCCTCCAAACGTTTACTCAAAAGCCTTAAAACAAGAAGCGAAATATAACAAGTAAGAAAATGAGCATTAATCCTAGTTTTAAGAGATAAATGAACAGGCCGTGTACAAAGATCACTCTTAGTAATCCTAAAACTGCGCTCTATCTCCCAAAGACCGTGATAATTCTCAACTACCTCCTTATCAGGCATATCCACCTCACTAGTAATAATTGCATAATAACCATCATACTTTTCATCCTCGGCGATTTTCTTAAGATCAAGATAAGGTATCTTTTTGCTATTTAAACATTCACCAGTTTCAGGATCAAACTCAATATCCCTAACATAACGAAGAGCCCCAGATACATCCCTTTTATTATACCTACCCGGATTTGCAACTATCCTCTTAGCCTTTTCCAAAACCTCGGCCCTTTTAAACCTTTGCCTTCTAGCATAAAGCCCATTGTAACAAACTACTTGCTTAACATCCAAAGGAATCCTTCTTTTACTTTTGCCCATATGTGTTACCCAAAACCTTTGCGGATATAGCCTTGATTTCATTAAAAAAACAGAAGGATCTTCCCTACCATCATCAGTATCTACTTGATCTACTACACCCTTTACCTTAACATAACCCTCTTGATTAAAAACAAACTTTTGTAATTCTTGATCAGCCCCCTTTATCTTTTGTGAGAAGATAAACCCATCACCTTTTGCCATTAGAAAAGCTACATTATCACCACTATTTAAAGCCTTATCAGCAACAGTAATAATCCTTCCAAGACCATAATCCTTGCGAGTCTCTTGTAGTAAAGGCATCATTGACTGACTATCATGAGTATTACCCTCAAAGAGATGATAAGTAATTGGAATAGCATCAGAATCTAGCAAAAGCCCCATTTGGACCAAAGGATTTCGTGTATTATGCTTACAAAACCCCTTTTTACGAAACTCATCTTCCTTATCAATCTCAAAATAGTAATTAGTAACATCATAAAACACCACTTGAGTTTGCCTTTTGTAATTTATTCTAACTTGCTCATGTAAATGAAGTAAAAGATCACTTGCAAAACCATCAAAGTGATCTAGAGCCCTATACACATCATGCTCCTTACAATTATAGCTTCCAACAAGCTTATCTTTTTGTTCATAACTATACCTTTTAGAGCCAGGGGATAATATCCTTGTATAAACTAAAAGCTGCATTATATCATTTAAGGAATAACTTAGCCTTTTACTGCGCTGGCGATTAATAATAAATTGATTTAATTTGAGTTCATGATAAATAAAGCTTAAAGGTAAAAGACCTAGATACCTCATAGAATTCTCATTTTCATCCATGAGCTCATCTGAATAGACTATCCCTAAATGAATTTCTTTTTTTCTTTCCCCTTCCTGCATTTCTTTTGTTCGTCTTCTAGCAACTTCTTTAAAATGTGCTATAGGGTCTTCATATAGGTGTTTATACTCATCAACAAATCCTAATCGCTCAATTACTTTGTGTTTGGTGATTTTGGTTACAGGGTCTTTATAACCTTGAACAAAACTAATATTAATACGCCCATTCTTTTGTTTGACTTGTTTTAAAAACATATCTAGACCCCCTTCCTATATAATCCTATTATAGCATATTTTACAACTGTTTACAACTCATAAATGAAATAAATTTGACATAAAAAAATTGCCCTTGTGGGCAAATGTTATGGGTTTGGTGTTGATGAATTTGATGTTTTGGTGTTAAAGATGGGATTTCTGTGCCTCTATCTCCAATTAATTGCTGACTCTTTTCCATATACACTATTTCAAAACTTGCGGGACTACCGGCTTTTGAATCTATATATTGCTTTAGGTCTGATAAAACCTTATCAACATAACTCTTAGTGACAAGTGGATCGCCTTCAGAACCCGGTTCTGCTACATCAGCCTTGACAACTAAGGCAAATATAAAAAACATAGCCAGTACAATTACGACTACAAAAAACTTTAATCTTTTGTCCATACCTCACCCTCCTAAAACAATGAAATTTTATTCCTTATTTTATATTCGACATGATAATCAGTATTCCTGTATTAGATTATTTCATGTTGCAAAATCCCTTTCAAACCCTTTACACAGTGCCCTTGAATATGGTATCATATAGGTGTAAGTTATTTTTATTTGGGTATATATTTCCTGAATATTTTAAATAACTGTAATTTTCTGCGTCCTGCGTCTCTCCATTTTTTGGTAATTCAAAATGCCGCCGGGTTTGTTTTAAGATAAATATAGTCTGATAAGTGGTTCACGCCCTTTTATTTCTGAATATAATAATAACTTATTATAAATAAAATCAGGAGGTTGAAATATGCGGATAGCAATTCTTATTGACAGGCCAAGATATGATTTCTTACAAAATGAAGAGGGCCTTAGAGAGGATGAACAAAAAAGAAGAACTGCCAAGGCCATAAAGGAAACCCTCTCAAAACATTTCCAATGCACAATATTAGAGGTCGATGACACTTTACCCCTTAGACTTAGCAAAGAAAAGATCGACTTTGTTTTTAATCTATGTAATGGCATAAGAGGTGAGGGCAAACTCTCGCAAATCCCTGCATTTCTTGAGTTTGTAGGCATACCTTATACCGGTTCTTCAATTATAGGCCATGCCCTAGCTTCAAATAAAATATATACATGTAAGATTATAAAAAGTCTTGGTATCAATACACCCGGGTTTTTTTATGTAAATAGTGTAAGTGAACTGGATTTACATAATGTGAGTTTTCCGGTAATAGTAAAACCCTGTGATGAAGGTTCAAGTCGGGGTATTCATCAGGACAGCCTAGTATATGAATTTGGATCGCTTAAAGCAAAGGTTGAAGAGAGTTTAGATATGTACAACCCTCCCGTCATGGTTACAGATTACATAGAAGGAAGGGAGTTTCACGTTGGGATTATAGGCAATAGTGAAAACTTTTTTTTGTTACCTATAGAGGAAATATGTTTAGACAATCTGCCGGATTCTATGACAAAATTTTATAGCTTTGAAGTAAAGGCATATTACAAAGATAAAACTACTTTTATCTGTCCGGCTTTACTGAGCGAAGAGTTGAAAACAGGAATTGCAAAAATCGCAAAAACCACTTTCAATGCCTTATCACTTCGGGATTATGCCAGAGTAGATTTTCGCATAAAAGATGGTATCCCCTATGTGCTTGAGGTCAACTCATTGCCAGGACTTTTAAATGGCTTGAGTGCCCTTGCTAGAATGGCGGAATCATGTGAACTTGGATATGAAGGATTAATAATGAAAATACTTGAAAGTGCCTTTAGACGATATAAGATCCATTCAGAACTTGAATCATATATGATAGCATAAAATCACAGATCTTTATTCCGAAAAAACGGAATAAAGATCTTCTATACATTTATTCGGCAATTTTCCAAGCTATTGCAGCCGCACCGATTACTCCTACATTAGAACCTAGTACGGCCTTAACTACTTTCACGTTCTCTTTATTGGCTTTTAAAGCCCTTTCGTTCATAACTTCAATCATGTTCGAAGAAAGCAAATCCCATTCATGTATGAGCCCACCACCAAAAGCAATAGAATCAGGATTAAATGCGTCCACCACATTAGCAAGTCCCACCCCTAAGTAATACCCTTCATTGTGAACTAATTCCAGTGCATACTCATCACCTTGCTTTGCCGCAGCAAAAACATGTTCAGCCCTTATAACCCCGCCACCTGCGATATCCCTTATGACAGTTTTTTTGCCGCCCTCAATACCTTCCTTAGCAAACCTAGCCAGTGCCAGTCCTGAAGCATAAACTTCCCAACAACCTGTATTGCCACATGCACATTTGGGCCCTTGGAAGTTAATTGTTGTATGACCGATTTCTACCGCATTGCCATTCGCCCCTTTAAAGAGCTCACCATCAACTACCATCCCGCCTCCTATACCCGTGCCAATAGTTATATAGACAAAATTTCTTACACCTTTACCTGAACCATAGAGATTTTCCCCTAAGGCGGCAGCATTTGCATCATTTTCTACACAAAGGGGCAATTTAAATTCATCCAAAAGCAAATCTTTAAGTGGCACTTCAACCCATCCCGGCAAATTCGGAGAATTTTTTATAATTCCTCGCTCTGCATCCATTGGTCCCGGTGAGCCTATACCTATAGCTGAAATACTGCTCATATTTATATTTGCTTGTTTTGCAACCTCATAAATACTGGATTTTATACGTTCTATAACTGATTTAGGGCCTTTTGACGCTAAAGTAGGTAATGAGATTTGTTTTACAACGGATCCTTTTTCATTCATCAAACAAGTGGCTATTTTTGTCCCACCAAAATCTACTCCAATAACATATTTCGCCACTTCCCTAGACCTCCCAATCTATTTTCGCTTTTGCCGTAAGCACAGGGGACGGACCTTTTTGCTTCTTAAGAAATACAAATGAAAAAAAGACCTGCCTTTCGTCGTTAGTGCTGACCTTTGTATTGCAGGAATCAATATCAGTTAATGCTTACAGCAAATATTTGTCTAAATCTTCAATACTCCCTATTTTAAAAATATCTTTTACTATCCTGTCTATAATTTCTTTTTTCGCCTTGGAAAGTTTCTTTTTATAATATTCCGGCAAAACCTCGAATTTACTTTCAAGTAGCCCAGTTACTATTTCAATTCCCCGTCTTTCTATGCCCTTCTCCATGCCTTCAGCTCTTTCTTCGGTTCTTCCCTTTTTCATACCTTTTCCATACCCATCACTTCTGCATATTTTAGCCTGGATTTGGCATCTAGTCTGGCTTTT
>CAYMGK010000135.1:0-1056 GCA_964389965.1 uncultured Clostridia bacterium
TTAAGAATTCTTTCCTTGATGGGATCAACCGCTGTCACATCATAGCCGAAATAATTAAGATTTTTGCTGATAATACCATCTTTAAAACCAATTTCCAGCACCGTGGAGGCATTTTTGTCGATGTGTTTTTCAATGGTGCCAAGAAGCTCCTTGCGTTTCAACAGCTCTTCAGTTCTGGTGGTTACAGCCATTGCGATCTCGCCGGCCCGAAGGACCGTGGAGATCTCCCCATCCTGCGATTTTACGCTCCCGGCCATCTGGGGAACCAACCGTTTTAGAGCTGCGGCAATATCAGTTTTTTCCCGTTCGCCTTCGGCAATATAACGGGCTCGCATGTAGCTGTGATAAGCTTGTAAAATTTCTTGCTTTTCTTCAAAGATATAGCCCAAGTTATAAAGCAGATCGAAAGAAAGAGGGTGCACGGAGAGGCCCTCATTTAGAATTTTTTCTGCCCCCGACCAATCCTCTTCTGCAGCACGAATAAGCGCCTCCAAGGAATAACGATCTAAGAATGTAGGTGCAAGTTTAATATATTGTTTTAAAAGAAAACTAGCATCCCCAAGCCTGTCCGTTTCCACAAAAATAATAATCTGTTCCTTCAGTTCTTTTAGAACTAGTTCTAGCTTAGTTTGTAGCTTTTGCAATGGCAATACATCCTCCTAGGCCAAGATTGTTATCTTTGTCCGTGTTCATATTTCCGAAACATTGCCGGCGCCAAATATTATATCTCCTTTTTACGTATCGGCAGGAACACGCGGTAAGGGTAACACGCGGGGACGTACCTATTGTGTTGTTGTGATGTTACTGCCATTACCATAGATGGGTAACGCAATGGATTTGTTTCTGTGTTCCATGTATAGCAAAACGCCCCAACAACACAATAGGTACGTCCCCGCGTGTTACCCCAATAGGTACGTCCCCGCGTGTTAGCAATAGTATCTTTTCAAGACCAGATCTAGCCAAACACTCATTTGCTCAAGCAGCACTTCTTATATTTTTTTCCGCTTCCGCAAGGGCACGGATCGTTTCTGCCGATTTTCTTCTTGGTTTTAAAAT
>CAYMGK010000135.1:1066-5275 GCA_964389965.1 uncultured Clostridia bacterium
GTAAATAGGGTTTTTCATATTTCTCAAAAATTTCGTTGGGTGTATGCCCGTTATTTTCCCAGATTCTAGTGTTATTGGCCAATTCCCTGACCAACTGCATTACTTCATTGGCTTGACTTACATTTTTGAAATTTACACCCCCGCTATTAAATACGTCAGAGATTCCCTGCACCGAAAACCCAAACTGACATATCGCCTGAACTTCCTCAGTTAGCAATTTCGCCGCATTTTTATCCCCGTCAAAGATATTTTTGGTTATATACCTTTGCAATGCTTTGTAATGGTCAGTCACTTCAAAATAAGTGTCTTCCTTATACTTTAAAAGTTCTTCCCGGGGAGGAACATAAAGTGGCTTGCCCCTGCGCTGTTTTAGCTGTGCAGTAAAATCATCAAACTCCATGATGGTCTCATGGACAAAATAATCGCCGTAGAACTCTACGAAATTTTCAGCTAATTCTTCGGGCGGGTTATCCATGATATTCTTCATGACAGTGATATCGGTTTTTTCTTTATTTTGCCGGTTAAATATTTCCACCACTTTATCCCTGTGGACCAGCCCATAAAGATGGGTTAAGGATATAACATAATCAATAACAGCTTCGCTAAATGATTTTAACTTATCAGCCATCGTTTTCTTTTCCTTTCATTGAGGTGCAGAAGGATTTTTATATTTTAATAAGCCGTTTTAAGGGCCTGCTACCTTCTTAAACTTCTGTTCAAATATATTATCGATGCTAATTCAAAAGGCTTAAGCGCTGTTAAATAATTTTGGCTGAAAATAAAAATAAAAAACCGCCCTGCACGTTTGAAAACGATAGACTTCATGTTCAACATTTACCTACAAACACAGCTCCTGATAATTGCAATGTCTGCATATAGCTTCGTTATCGGTACAGGCAAAGTGCTCCTTATTTTTCGGCACATTAGCCTCAACATCTTTGCAGTACGCATGCATTTCATTAGTTTGCTCAGCTACCAATTCTATAAAATATTGACTGTCAATACTTTCTAGCAGCAGCTCTTTGTATTCCGGAAGCACATAGGCAGCAACGCATGAAACCTCCTCGACCGGCTTTTCAAAATGGTAGTTGACATAGTGGGCATAACCGGTGAGCTGCAATGAATCACGTTGTACATTTTGTTTGCCGCTTTTCCAATCAAAAATGGTATAACCTTCCGGCACTGCTTGAATAAAATCCGCCTTGCAGTATGCCTTCAGATTACCAATACGCATCTCACCGAAACCTTTAGGCTCTACTAACCATTTTGCTTTGCCTGAGGCAGCCTCGGCGTGAAGTTCTTTAAAACGTTCACTTTCCAGAAAATTTTCCATCCCCTGGCGGACACTTTCCCAAATATCATCTACGTCAACCGTCTGGTGAAAATACTGCTGTTCTAGAAATTTAGAGTTGTTGACTGCCTGGGAGGACTTTTTGTAAAGCCACTCCAGCACATTTTCTTTTTTAACAGGTGATGAGTCTTTTCGCACACGTTTCAGCAGGGTACAGATACCTTCGTGCAACACGGTTCCAATTTGCAGCGGTATTGATGTCAAATCCCTTAAATTCCTGATTTTTGCACTTTCCTTGTCATGCTGCCTTCCGTAATAGTGGTAATAATATTGCCGTTTGCAAACATCAAACATTTGATACCGTGAAAAAGACCATCCTAAATATTCGGTGTATCCGAAAATCTTGAGCCGCATTTCTAATCCTCCTTGTATAACTATGAGCAGTAGAAAAGTTCCGGGCGATAAATATTGGGATGAGCCACTAGTAAAAGTCATGAAATAATTTTATTATTATTAAAAACAACCATCCCTGGATAGGGTCTTTATCACTCCCTATAAGCAGGAAAAAAAAGGCTATCAACCGGTTTTCTTTTTTCAGCAATTTTAGTTAATCTATCGTACATTTTTACATCATGAATTTTTTTTCCAATATAAAAATCTTTGTCCTTCAGTTTGGAAAACGATTTTTTAAATTTATACAAAGAATCTGTTTCAGACTCATACCCGCCACCTAAATGGAATTTTTCGTATCCGTTTTCGTTGCCCCATTTAGCAACCTTATAAAGTAAAAGGTTGTTTGCCGGCAATTTTCTGTATTCTCTTAGGGCCCCTGAAAAATGATAATGCAGGTAATTGTTGTATTTCATTATCAACGATGAAGCTATGATTTTACTTTCAAAATAAGCGTTGGCGATAAACACATTTTCGGCAAGCGTTTCTACCGTATCATTAAAAAAACGGTCATAAAAATAATAATAATCAGTTGCTTTATGCTTGTCCATAGTAGAATTATATATGCTTTTAAAATCTTCTACGGTGTCCAGAATATCCCCAAGGACGATAGATACCCCATTTTTCCTAGCTTTCCGTATCTTGTTTCTGCATTTAGAATCTAAATTAGCCCATAGCTTTTCGACATCCCTTAAATCCATACAAACTGTTTTCCTTATCGGCAAAAGTTCGGAATACCCCTTAAAAAAATCATGGTTTTTAATTAACGGGTGAAACCTATCAAATTGGCTGATGATGTTTTCCTTTTCACAATAGTTGGAAAAAGCTTTAAAGAATGCCTTTTTTAATTCCAGCAGGTTCCCGGTACCCGTGCGGCAATCATAAAGCGGGCCACCATATCCATAAGCGCTGCTAATGTCAAAAAAAGCGTCCTTTTCTATTTCGCCTTTTAGGTTTTCACATTCCGCTATATCCCTCAACATAAAAGGATAGGCTACCTTACCATGATCACATCCAAAACAGTATAATATCGGTTCCCCATCTCCATTATTTTTAAAGGGAACAAAATAATTATAGGTAAAATAAACATCTTTCTGTGTAAATTTTTCTATTGCTTGATCCCAGGCTTTTTTATCCTTAATTACGCATTCCGCGAACATAGAAAATTATTCAGTCCTTCTTGTATGTATTCCGCAATGTTAAAATGTCTGACAACTATCATAATTTGTACACCATTTCAATACGGATTGGAACAAAACCGTTTTCCGAGTAGAATTTACCAGCAAATGCATTAAATGATGCATAGTGTGTGCTGATTGTAGCACAATTTCTCTTGATTGCAATTCTTTTCACTTCTTTTAACATCAGTTTCCCCAAACCGGTACTACGAGCTTCTTCACAAACAAATATTGAATTAATAATCATTCTTTTTTCGTCAATAAACACGCTTTCATAACACCAGACATAGCCATATAATCTATTTCCAATTGTTGCCCCTAAAAAATATGTATTGTTATTTTCTAAATGGTTTTTTATTTCTAGGATTTTCCTCCTTACATAGTCGCTGTCAGGAATTTTTTCAGGATAATGATATTTGTAGGTATTTTCTAATTGCATATCAACAATTTAACTCAAATGCCTTTCGATGTCCGCCCATTTAAAACAATTTATTTGATAACTTGTTTTATGATTAGAACGGTTTATATTAAGCATCTGTTTTTCCACCTTACGTTATTCAATTTCGATCCTTATTAGCTCCCCAATATGTTCTAGCTTATATTTCATTTCATCCAGGGAGTTAAATTTTAGGAATATTATTCCTATTAATTTATCAGCACTGTTAAATCTTTCAACTCTATCGCCTTTTTGTTTATACATAGTTTTATCTATAATATTTTCTCTAATAATTTCATTGTAACTAATTTCTTTAAGAACCCCGTTAAATGCGGAGTGTATAATATAAGTTGAAATGAATTTTCCCTTTCCCTCACAGGATAAATTCAGATTTTTTATGCCCAATGCAGCCTCTATTGTTGCCTTAACAAGATCTACACCAGTTATTATTTTTAAGATTTCTGGAATTTTGTTCCCTCCATTACGGGGGTTCATCTCAATTACGAACAGGCGATCTTTTTTGCTAAACATAAGTTCCACATTAAAGGGTCCAAACCTGATATTCAATTTCTTAAGTATTAAGTTAATAATTATTTTTATAGCGTTAAACTGATCATTGCTTATAAAAACAGGAAAGCTTTTTCCCACCGGGACAAAAACATTAACCAAGTCATCCCTTAAGCAGTTCATTAACCCCCAAAAAACCACTTTTCCATCTGCAACAAAAATATCTCCCCCAATCATATAATCATGGGTTCTTTCAATGTATTCTTCGACTATTACACGTTTTTCTTTTGAAAAACTTATTGCAGTAGCAAAAGCGTGTTTTAATTCAACTACTGATTCTATACGGT
>CAYMGK010000136.1:0-1436 GCA_964389965.1 uncultured Clostridia bacterium
GGGGGCACAAAGCCTATGGCACTTGCGGCATACCGGATTTGCCTAGAACATGGTATTTCCTACTGCTACTTGCAAAGCCACGGTGGTATAAGTAGACTTCATAGATACGAAGTCCACAAAGGGCAATGGCAACGAAATACCGTTGACATTAATAGTGGCTTAACCATTGATGAATTTTTAAAACTACATATTGGTCAATACACTTCTTTTTCCACGAGGAATGAGTTCGAAAAAGAAGTGTATAGGGCTCTTAGTGGGGATGTAGATGAAATTACCGGCAATGTATTATTAAGTCCTTCTTTAGAAATAGATCTTATAATTCGTGTAGGCAACCAGTTTGGTATAGCTGAAATAAAGACCGGGAGGGAAGCCCGAAGGAAAAAAGGCATTAATCAACTAAATACAGCTGCCGGCCGCGATCACTTAGGTATTTATACAAAGAAATTTCTATTCGTCAACTGTTATTATCCTGAAAACAACATGCTACTTGCCAAGGAGAGGAACATTAAGGTTGTTGAACTTACCAATAGCACTAATGAGATTATTGCACCTGAAGATCAGATAAAACTAAGGACAATTGTTAGGGAACACATGAATAAATAAAGACAGTGTAGCACCTAAAAATATATGGTACTTCGATAATCGGGCTACCCAATAAAATGGGCACGACGAGAAATGATATTAATCATGCCAGTTGGACGTCAGACGCCCGCAAGCCGAAAAAGATAACAAGAAACTTGAAAAGATTCCTAGAAGAGGCGGAGCAGCTTATACTGAGTTTAGATACTGATTATACGTTTAATTTAAATTCTGGAGGTATAAAAATGAAACAGGCATTTCTGCTTTTTTCCCACCAATTAACCCCTGAACAGGTAAAAGAGCTGCAAAATAAATTTAATATAGAAAGGTTTGTTTATTTACCACCAGAACTACAAGATATTTGGTCAAACATTCCACCGGAGATTTCCTCACTTAGAGAGCATATTGAACCGATTTTAACTTGGTTGGATGAAAGTGCGAAGTCGAAAGACTATGTTTTAGTGCAAGGGGAATTCGGGGCAGTATTTCTAACGGTTGATTTTTGCAAATATAATAACCTTATTCCCATATATGCCACCACAAAGCGGGTTCTTGTAGAAGAAGTTATGTCGGATAATACCGTTAAGATAGTAAGGAAGTTCACCCATATTAGGTTTAGAGAATATGAGGAATATAGATAGGGGTGACGGGCAAAAAACCAAAACAACTTATTGACACTTGTAATGAGGGGTTTGAGGTTTGAGCATTTATAGAAATAGGTGCCATTATAGGTTTCATAATCAAAATAAAAACAAATGAGATTTCATTAATTAGATAAAATACATTATAATAAAATCAAAATATATAAATAATAATGGAAGGAAGTGGATGATGAAAAACAATACAAGATCGGTTAA
>CAYMGK010000136.1:1536-5253 GCA_964389965.1 uncultured Clostridia bacterium
ATATAAATAATAATGGAAGGAAGTGGATGATGAAAAACAATACAAGATCGGTTAAAAACGATATTACCCCGGTCCGTCTTCATCTAGAATTAAAAGATGATTACATAGCAGACTATCAGAAAAGAATGTTAAAAAGATACGCTGAATCTACGAGTGGGGTGTCTATAACTAGGGATATACTCATACCTTCCGATATGCCACTTCACAATCTACACTATGCAATTCAAAAACTATTTGGATGGCGAAACTCACATTTACGTAGTTTTTACTTACCAGAACATATATATAACAAGCTAACAGGTGGCACTGTTAAAGGCTGGTCTGACTTAGTGGGTGTGCTATTCCAACCACCGTCTGAAGCGGAGGAAGATATTTTTTGGGATGATGACTATGAAAAAGGTAGTTTCAATGTATGGCTTAGAAAAAAATATACAGGCCCTTACATATATGAAGGAACGTTAGAAGATCCGGAAATAGCAAAACAAGATGTTCAGAAATTTTTGGATTATTTTAGTACGGTAAAAGTGAGGGAACCCCTTGAGGATTATATGAAACGAAAAGATCAAGATGAAAATACCGAAATTAAAATAATAAAAAAAGCCCCATTAATTGACCTTACACTTGAAGAAATGCATTCATCACTTGTACTTGAAGGTGGCACAGAGAGTTTACTGGAAAGATTGGAAGTAAATGCGGTTGTAGCCGCCCAAGGTGAAGAAGTTATTTCAAAAGAGTTATTTCCTGTAACCAAGGAGCTAATTTACAATTATGATTTTGGGGATAATTGGACAGTTAGAATAACAAAATATAATGATTGTGAAGATCTTTTAAAACACAATATTATTGATGAGCATGAACTTAAAGAGGCGGAAGATACCGTATTGGCCAAGCATACCCCAGTCTGTATCAATAAAGAAGGTATATCCGTATTTGATGATGTTGGTGGATTAGGTGGATTTGCTGATTTTCTTGAAACTATTTATGAAGGAGAAGATAAAAAACAGGCGTCCAATGCCCGCGCATGGGCAAGGAGCCTTGGCTGGAGTGCGGCCAAAGTTTCCAATAAAAGAATGCTTTAATCATAGGATTGGTTTGGCCGCATTGCACTACCCCATATATATCAATAAAACCCCACTCCTTTTCAACCCTGAACAGAGTGGGGTTTTATTATGTTATGAATAGTATTTCCCTGTTATTTCTGTTACATCAATACGTATCACTGCAGTGCTTTTAACCATATTATCGGGAATTTCGTTTTTTGCTAACTGTGGTGTATATTTTTTTACAATTTCTTTTAAGATACGGCCTTTTTCTTTAATATCATCCACAGGCTTAGCAACCCCTGAAATAATAACACTTTCGTACTTGGTATTCGTATCACATGGTTTTCCTTCAGGATCTAACAACAGCTTGTCCACTTCATAGACACAGAACCCCACTTGCGGATTACTAGCGATATTATCTAGTTTTTTTCCTTTAGGCAACCCATGTGCAAAGATCGCGTTTTCCAAATAGATAAAATGTATTGGGGTAATATATGGTGTGCCATTAGGATTTAAAGTTGCCAAACAACCAGCTTGTGAACGTTCTAGCAGTTGTTGTATCTGTATTTTTGACAATTGATGTGTCTTCATTCGATGTTGCATTTTGTTACACTCACCTCACTATGTATTTTCTTCTACTGTACTACAAAACCGACCTTACCACAAGAACGGTTAAAGAAACGAATATAATATACTGGGATTTGCTAATCTTATTAAAACAGGATTTCCTTAATGTGGCTTTTAGTATAATAAGACAAACCAAAGTTCAGATGATGACCGGCAGGAATTGCCGGTCCATTTGTTGTATAATAATAGGAGAAAGTTTAGGAGGTGTTGCCATGGCAGTGTGGCGTATAAAGAATGCTAAGCCAGGAAGCCTTATGGAGCAAGCCATGAGATCAAGGCAACCTGTTGACACATATTGTACATATGAGATCCCGATGACACAAGAAGCAGTAGACCTAATAGAGGAAAACTTAGATAAACCAATGGCGGTTTTTGGTGATTATGATGTAGATGGTATTTGTGGAGCATTGATTCTAAAAACTGCCCTAGAAAAAACAGGCGCCCATGTCACCGTCCACCTTCCCACTAGGGAAGAGGGTTATGGGATAAAGCCAATGCATGTGCAAAGATTGCATACCCAAGGTATAAAAACTATAATAACCGTGGATACTGGCATAACGGCTTTCGATGCAGTGAAAGTAGCTAAAGATAAGGGTATGAATATAATCATAACTGATCACCACGAACCTCAAACAAATATACCCGATTGTATTATAGTTAATCCAAAACTTAGTAAAGACGGCTTTAAGGACTATTCCGGTGCCGGGGTCGCCTACATACTAGCCAAAGCCATCCTTGAATCAAAGGATATATGCATGGATGAGGACTTGATAAGCCTTGCATCCCTTGCAACCGTAGCCGATGTAGTGCCACTTGTAGGGCCTAATTTTGAAATAGCACGTAAAGGATTACTACAAATGCGAAAAAAGCCATCTATTGGTTTGCAGGCCTTAATTAAGGTAGCCGGTATAAATCATCTGACAGGCTACTCCTTTGGGTGGCAATTAGGTCCCAGAATCAATGTAGCAGGCAGAATCAAAGACCCCATGATAGCATATGAGTTGCTAGAAACCAAGGATGAAGAAACGGCTTCGGAACTTGCAAAAAAACTAGATGCCATGAATAAAGACCGTCAAGCCATTTTAGATAAAGCCGTGAGAGAATGTATGGCAAAATATGATGAATCTACATTTCCAGTTCTAACTTGCGATCAACCCTGTGGTATTGTAGGTTTGGCCGCAGGTAGGATCGCAAGCAAAATAAGAAGGCCCACAATAGTTGGTAGAAAAGAAAACGATAAGATAATAGCATCAGGAAGGAGTGTTGGAGAATTTTCTATTTTGAATGCACTCCAAGAAGCCCATACCAAATACGATATACCCATAGTGTTCGGCGGCCATAAAAAAGCCTGTGGCTTAGAAATTGAATCAGAGCAACTACGCAACCTGCAAATAGCATTGAATGAAATCGCAGAAGAAAAGCTCACACCGGAGGATATTACCGAATGGGTTGACATAGACGGTCTGATCGAGCACATACCATCCATAGAGGAAGTTGAAGAACTAGATGAATTAGAACCCTTTGGTGAAGAAAATCCAGAACCGGTATATGCACTCTCCGGTAAGATAGATTGGGTAAGACAAGGGGATAATTGGCAGTTGGCCAGTATCAATGGTATCAAATTCTTTTCAGACCCGAACACACAGCTAGTACAAGGTCAAAACATACATACGGCAGTGAGCCTTTACATCAATGAATATAATGGGAACAAAGAAGTAATGGCCAGAGTGAAAGATATCAAGGAAAAAATAACGACACGCAGTAAACTAATCCAAAGCTATAAAAAATGGAGAGAAGGTCAGGAAATCCGGGAAACCGAAGAAACTATATTTAAAGAACTTGGTTTCTCAAAGACTGGAAAGACAACAAAAAGCAATTTAATAAATTCCGAAACCTTCAGAACCTATGGCGCCTTATAAGATATAAAAAAGTAGCCAATTTACGTGGAATTTAACGAATCTAAAAACAGGCCCATTTTGCAAAAGCCAATAGAATATTGCAAGGATTAGCCGACAAACAGCAAGACTCCAACCAACTGCTATAAATT
>CAYMGK010000137.1:0-5246 GCA_964389965.1 uncultured Clostridia bacterium
CCTTGGCCCGGACTAGACCCTCAGTCTGAAGCCCAAAGGGAATTTGCTCAGGATTATTGGAAATACCTTTACCTTGACAGGACTTTATATAAACCTAATGACACGGTTCACTTCTGGGGACTGATTAAGCCCCGGAACAAAAATACAAAACTTCCTGATAAAGTTACTGTCTCTTTAGCATCAGTGGGATGGCGGGATAACCCCCTTATAGACAGTAAGGAAATCCCACTTGATGGTTTTAGTTTTATAGATAGCATGAAATTGCCTAATTTAATCCCAGGTTGGTATCATATAGAGGTGAAATGCGAAGATTATGTAATTGCATTTGAGAATTTTGAAGTTGAAACTTATTCAAAGCCTGCCTATACGATAGATGTTGTGCCATCTAAAAAAGCATTATATGTAGGGGATAGGGTGGACTTTGAAGTAAATGCCAGTTTTTTTGAGGGGACGCCTGCCGCAAATATACCATTACAGTATCATATACCAACACATGGAAACGGAAATGCTGTAACAGATGATAAAGGCAGTGCCACAATAAGTTACTCCCCAAATTTCTTAAAGGGACAATACGGTTCTGTTATAGCAAGGCAGATGTTTTTAATAACACAATCCCCAGAATCCGGGGAAATCTCTGCAAGTGCCGCTTACCATGTTTTGAATAATGATATTAGCATTGATGCCGCCAACAAAGTAGAGGGTAAGTCTGCCACTGTAGAAATGGTAATTAACAGACTTACTGTTGATAAGGTAAATAGCGGTCAGGCTGAACCCTGGGATCTGGAAGCATTTAAGGACGGGCCCGTGGCAAATCACCCCATGTCCGTCAAAGTCTTCCGTGAGGTATGGGAGAAACGCGAGGACGGGGAATATTATGATTTTATAAATAAAAAAGTAATCCCACGCTACTTTTATGAATATAAAAAAGTGCTCGAGACCGAAGGCCAAACAATTACAGATCAAAATGGCAAAGCTATCTTTAAATTCCCTTTAGGGGATAGAGAATCTTATATAGTTGAAATCAGTGCGCAGGATTTTAAAGGCAACCCTGCCAATTGCGAGCACCGGGTTTTAGGTCCGCATTTTCAAAGGCAATACAACTATTCCTGGTACTATTTAGAAGGGGAACGCTATTATGGTTCTGAAGAAGAAGTGAGCATTTTCATGAAGAAAAACGAGGCAACCGTTTCATCTCACACCGATGGTTTTTTATTCCTCACGGCTCAAGAAGGGATTATGGACGCTGAGGTTCAGGATTCCCCCGAATTTAACACAGTTTTCAAGGCAGATCTTATTCCAAATTTTGCTGTTAGAGGGGTTTATTTTGATGGGCGGAACTACCATGAAGCCCCTGATTTCCCCATAAGCTACGACAAAGGGGAAAAAGCCTTGAAAATAAATATAAAAACAGATAAAGAGGAATACAAACCTAAAGATACAGTAAAAGTTGAATTCGAAGTTGTTGATAATGAGGATACACCGGTAGAGGCATTGGTAAACGTAAACTTAGTTGACGAGGCTCTTTATGCCTTGCGTGACAGGCAAGTGGATATTTTGAGCCGATTGTATCAAGATGTGTATTCTTCCGGTATTAAAGCAAGCTATTACACACATGAGACCCCTGATATGCTTTCAGGTGGTGCGGAACAAGGTGGTGAAGGGGGCTCGGAAAGAAGGGATTTTAAAGATGCGGTTTTGTTTGAAACCTTGCATACAGATAAAAAGGGCAAAGCCCAAATATCTTTTCAAGTCCCGGATAATCTTACTTCTTGGCGCCTCACATGCCAGGCAGTAACTGATGATCTTAGGGCAGCTACTGAAAATGTGCCAGTTGTAGTGAAACTCCCATTCTTTGTTGATATGGCAGTAAATAACACTTACTTAGTAGGTGACAAACCTGCAATACCCCTTCGTGCTTTCGGTGATGAGCTAAGAGCCGGTGAATTGGTCACCTATGAGGGTATACTTAAGACGGACGGAAAAACTAAGACATTTGATTTGTCTGGAAAAGCCCACACAATGGTTTTGTGGTCATTGCCCCCTTTAGAAAAAGGAAAATATGAATTGACGGTGACAGGTAAAGCCGACGGAGGACTTATTGATACTTTGACATTGGGCTTTGATGTTGTTGAAAGTCTTATGACAAAACAGCAAGTTGACTTTTGGCTCTTAGATAAAGCGCTAAAACCCAAAGGAGCTGAAAATACCCCTACATCTTTAACTTTCACTGATTATGAGCGAAGTCAATACCTTAACATGTTATTACGGCTAAGATGGTCCGGTGGTAGTCGTATCGACCAGAAGATCGCTCCATATATAGCTAAAAGGTTGTTAGAAAAGTATTTCCCCAATACACTATTATCAGATGAACCAGAGGAAAACTTGGATCTTGCCCATTTTCAAACCGATGAAGGCGGAATTGCACTCCTACCTTATGGTGGAGCAGATTTAGAACTTTCCGCAAAACTTGCCGCCCTTTGCAGTCACGTATTTGACAAATCCGCCCTTGCCGACTATTTCTTTAAAATAGCACAGGATCCCACTGAAACAAGGGAACGCAGTATTATTGCCATAAGTGGCCTTACTGCCCTGGGTGAACCCTCACTCACTGAACTCAAAATTCTGTCAGAGCAACAAGATTTGACTGTAAAAGAACAATTATATATGGCCTTGGGCTTTTTACAAATCGGTGACGAACCCTCTGCAGCTAAATGGATCAAAAACATTCTAAAACAAAAAGGGGAAGACCTGGGAGCCCAGCTTCGAATAAATACCGGTCAAGACCAAGACCACATTCTAGAGGCTACCGCACTGGCGTCAGTTATCAGTGCAGGTCTTGATATGGATGAACAGAACAGGCTCCAGGCTTACCTGCAGGAAAATACCTCAAAGGATATTCTTTTGTATACAGAGCAACTGATGTTTCTGGAAAAAACTCTGCCAAGGCTCCCGGAAGAAGTTGTGAGTTTCCAATACTTACTTGAAGGTAAACGGGAGAAAATTTCTTTAAAACCCGGAGAAGCCCATTCGTTACTATTGTCCCCCGAAAAGCTTGACACACTTAAATTTGACAATATTAAAGGCAAAGTGGGTATCACTGCAGTTTATCTCACCGCTTTTGACCCCCTTTCAGAAAGGATTTCCGATGAAATCAAGATAATGAGAGAATATGAAGCCCCCGGCAAAGCGGAAGGGTCCTTTGATATGAATGATTTGATAAAAATAAATATTTCCTATGAATTTAATCCCAAAGCCCCCGACGGTCCATATATCATAACCGACTTCTTACCGGCGGGCCTTAAAATTGTAAATAGACCTCATTATCACGGGGAAGGGGATATATATACAAAATACCCCATAAGCATTGATGGTCAAAAGGTAATCTTCCTTGCACATGAAAAGAGAAACTGGCATTTTAATTACTATGCCCGTGTTATTAACCCGGGGGACTTTAAAGCAGAACCTGCCACTGCTCAGCAGATGAAAAGTGGTAAGGTATATGGTGTTACAGCGAAGACTGGGATGAGTATTAAATGAAAAGGCCTACTATACCCGCTATATTTGTGCTTTTTGTAATTTTTTGTACGGGAATGACCTTAGTGAATTGCTCTTATAGAAACTTCAATACAGAAAAGAGCGATTCTAGAAAAAACTATGATATACCTAAGGCTACATACCCGAATAGCTTTTTTGATGAAAGATATTTTGACCCTATAACTTTAACAAAAGAGGGGAGTTCCGATGATAGAATATTAGGAGCTGTAGTCCCGCATCACCTTTTGGCACATAGGCTTATAGCAGAAGTATTTGTAAGGCTACAGGAAAACCCTCCTCCCCTGCTAATTCTACTTGGACCTAACCATCATAATAAAGGGGCTAGGATCTTAACAAGCACCTTAGGCTGGCAAACACCTTTTGGGATAGTAGAAGTAAATGACGAAGTTGTAAAAGAACTTCAAAATAACAATATGACAAAAATAGATGACCATATATTCGCCCAAGAGCATTCAATGGGCAATTTAATGCCCTTTATAAAGTATTACCTACCTAAGACCAAAGTTGTACCAATTATATATCATTATGATGTGTCAAAGGATGAGGCGACACTTATGGCTAAACAACTTGCAGATATAGTTAAATATGATGGAGCCATAATCGCCTCAGTGGATTTCTCCCACTACTTGACACGACAAGAGGCAGAAGAAAAAGATGGGGAAACTTTGAAAGTAATGAGTGAAGGAGACTTGGATACCCTTTTCACTATGGACGATGACCACCTTGATTCACCCGCCTCATTAGGAACCCTTTTTCTTACCATGGAGAGCCTAGGCTTACAGGATTTTCAAGTCCTTAACCATACTAATTCCGGTATTATCATTGGGAACGACTTAATAGAAACCACAAGTTATATAACATTGCTATTTAGCGGATATTCCCCCTCTGCCATCTAAGTGATGCTGTGCACCAACCCCATTTTTCTAAGTAAAGGCACAATGGCAGTAGCGGTAAGGGCTATTAGCACACTATAAATTGAATCAGTAAACACATAGGGAAACAAGCCCGCTACGGCCGCAGCCTTTATGGATATGGGTTTACCCAAATAAAAATTCATTATTACATACAAATGAATTATACCAAAAAAATATACTGCGGACATACCTGCAAAAATAGGACCTAATAGCCCGGTTAGCGTTATTTTCTCAAGCCTCTCTGTAAGTTTTCCTGTAATATAGGCGCACAGTGAAAAGCCAATAATGTACCCGAAAGTGGGCTGAAAAATATAAGTTAACCCACCTCCCTGAGTGAAAACGGGGAATCCCAAAAGGCCCACACCTAGGTACAGTAGCTGGGAATAGAGCCCATGCTTCGCCCCAAGTAAAATCCCAGAATAAGCGCAAAACAAATACTGTAGTGTAAAAGGAACAAGGGGAGTAGGTATTTTTACAAAAGCCCCAATAGCCGTCAATGCCGCAAATAAAGCTATTAAAATCATATCCCTGGTTTTTAAATTCATTGCAAAATCGCCCCTTTATGTAACTATTTTTTTTCTATTTTATCAATCTAAAAAAACATTGTCAACCAGATATTTTAAATAAGTTGACAATTGAAGTAGCAGAAAGAAGCAGCGGGGACGGGGAGAAGCAGTGGAGACGGTTCTTTAAGCAGTGGGGACGGTTCTTTTGAAGCAGCGGGGACGGTTCTTTTTGCTTTTTTTCAACAATGAATTATATACAGTGGTATAATGA
>CAYMGK010000138.1:0-5239 GCA_964389965.1 uncultured Clostridia bacterium
CAGCAGGCACTTCTTAAAATACTAGAAGGTACTGTAGCAAGTGTTCCCCCGCAAGGTGGCCGCAAACATCCCCATCAAGAATTTATTCAAATCGATACTACGAATATTCTCTTCATATGTGGGGGTGCCTTTGAAGGTATAGGCAAGATCATTCAAAATCGAGTAGGAAAAAAATCAATGGGTTTCGAAGCGGAAATTCACAGTGAAGAAGAAAAAAACATTGGTGAGATTCTAAAAGATTTAATGCCTGAAGACTTATTAAAATATGGTATGATACCTGAATTTGTAGGGCGGCTCCCAGTTATGGTGACTTTGTCAGAACTGGATGAAAACGCTCTTGTGACAATATTAAAAGAGCCCAGAAACTCACTTGTAAAGCAATACCAAAAACTCTTTGAAATGGATAACTCTAAACTGGAATTCACTGAAGACGCCTTAACTGTAATAGCACAGGAGGCGATGCGAAGAAAAACCGGTGCCCGCGGTTTAAGATCTATTATGGAAGATGTAATGCTAGATATTATGTACGAACTTCCCCATAGAGATGATATTGCTAAATGTGTTGTTACTAAGGAAGTAGTGCAGAACCGCGATGAACCCATCATTGTAACAACTGACCGAAAAAAAGGAAAAAAGAAAGAAGTTACAGCATAAGTGCAGCTTTCAAGCTGCACTTTTTTAGTGTGCCGTGCATGGCGCGTAACTTGGCGGTGAAAGTCCGCTGATTAAAAAGAGCATATAGTGGTCTTGTTAGGTTATAAAAAACCCATTATTAATGAATAATAATAAACAGCAACTACATTCATAGACCGTATGGGGGCCATAACATGAACGTGACACTTAATGCATTGAATTTGATTCAAATCTTTTTTGCCATTGTTATTGGGCTTTATTTTTTAAATTTATTAAAAAACCAGCAGGGAAACAAAGTTGCTGTTGATAGAGAATCACGAAAGGAAATGGAAAAGCTTCAAAAAATGCGACAAATATCCCTAACAGAACCCTTGGCGGAAAAAACCAGACCTTCAACTTTTGATGAAATCGTGGGCCAGTCCGATGGGTTAAAGGCTTTGCAAGCAGCCCTATGTGGGCCCAATCCACAGCATGTGATATTATACGGTCCACCGGGGATCGGGAAAACAGCCGCAGGAAGGTTAGTCCTTGAAGAAGCGAAAAAAACCAAAGGTTCTCCTTTTGGCCCTGAGGCGGAATTTGTTGAAGTAGATGCGACTATTGCAAGATTTGATGAAAGGGGGATTGCAGACCCCCTTATTGGATCTGTACATGACCCAATATATCAAGGGGCTGGGCCTCTTGGTGTTGCAGGAGTGCCCCAGCCTAAACCCGGTGCTGTTACTAAGGCCCATGGAGGAGTGCTATTTATTGATGAAATAGGGGAACTCCACCCTATCCAAATGAACAAACTTTTAAAAGTACTGGAAGACCGCAAGGTCTTTTTAGAAAGTGCATACTATAGCAGTGAAGATACAAATATACCCCGTCACATTCATGAGATTTTTAGAAAGGGTTTACCGGCGGATTTCAGGTTGATTGGTGCCACTACCAGAAATCCTGAGGAAATACCTCCGGCTGTGCGCTCACGCTGTTTAGAAATCTTTTTCAAACCATTGTCACCAGAAGACATCGGCACTATAATTGAAAATGCGGTTAATAAAATAGGATATGGGATTGATGAACCATCTATTGACACTATTAAAAAATATGCCAATAATGGCAGGGAAGCGGTAAACATTATCCAAATGGCGGCAGGGTTGTCCGCAGCTGAAAACAGAGAGAGGATTGAAATAAGGGATATTGAATGGGTAATAAATAGTGGTCAATATACTCCAAGACCGGAGAAACGCATTAAGCCAATGCCGCAAATAGGTCTTGCCAACGGACTTGCAGTTTATGGACCAAATATGGGAATTCTTTTGGAGATAGAATCAACTGCCATTAAAACCGAAAAAGGTAAAGGCACATTATCAGTTACAGGTGTGGTGGAGGAAGAAGAAATGGGAGCAAGTGCACATCGCCTAAAAAGGAAGGGTATGGCTCGGGGTTCTGTAGATAATGTGATGACAGTGATAAGAAAATATCTGGGTTTAGACCCCCGTGACTATGACATTCATTTAAATTTTCCCGGCGGAATACCGGTTGATGGACCCTCGGCAGGTGTTACCATTGCAATATCTGTCTATTCATCTATAAAAAATATACCCATAAATAATCATGTAGCCATGACAGGTGAATTGTCAATACGAGGCTATGTGAAACCTATCGGCGGTGTTTTGCCCAAAATAGAAGCGGCAAAAAGAGCTGGTGCAAAAGCCATAATAATTCCAAGGGAAAATTGGCAGGATATTTTTAAAACCTTCGACTTAAACATCATCGCTGTTGATAGGATAGAGGAAGTAGTTAAAAACGCAATGTGTAATTCCGTCTAAATGAAAAACTACATTGGCAGGATTTAAAAAACTTATATAGAATAGTGAAGGTATAGAGTTATTGATGATTTACAAAAAGCGGCAATAGGGGGGATATTATGGGGAAAGAAAGGATAAGAAAGACGATTCCTCTACTGCCACTTCGCGGATTATTGGTGTTTCCAAACACGGTTTTACATTTTGATGTGGGAAGGGATAAATCCATTGAAGCACTTGAAGCAGCGATGTTGGCGGAACAACAAATACTACTTGCAACCCAAAGAGATTCCAAAGTGGATTCTCCAAGTAGAGAGGAGATATACTCTACTGGCACAGTGGCCAAAATAAAACAACTTTTAAAAATGCCCCAAGACACTATTCGGGTGCTGATAGAAGGTCTTAACAGGGCTATCATTAAAAGCTATGCTCAAACAGACCCTTTTTTCATGGTGAAAATTAAAGAGATCATTGAAAGCGAAGAAAAAGCAAGCACTGAAGAAAAAGCCCTTATGCGGTGTGTATTTAATTTATTTGAGCAGTATATGGATTTAACCAAGAAACTACCGGCAAATATCGTCATGTCTTTAAATAATGTAACAAACCCGGGGCGATTTGCTGATATCATAGCATCTCATTTGACCATAAAGGTTGATGATAAGCAAAAGGTATTAGAGGCCCTTTCATTTAAAGAACGTTTGGAAATCCTTTTTCAAATTATATTGCAAGAAATAGAAATACTAAAAATCGAAAAGAAAATCAACTTCAGGGTAAAAAAACAGATTGAAAAAAGCCAAAAGGAATTTTACCTAAAAGAACAAATGAAAGCGATACAAAAGGAATTGGGGCACCAAGATGAAAGACTAGCCGAAGTTGAAAAATACCAAGAAAAAATTCGAGCTTTAAATACTGACAAAAAACTAGAAGAAAAAATGCTAGAAGAAGTGGAACGCCTTGAAAAAATGCCTCCTACAGCTGCAGAACTTTCTGTAATAAGAACATATCTAGATTGGCTTATATCTCTTCCTTGGAATACAGTAACCGAAGATAGTATGGATATAAAGAAAGCCGAAGCAATTTTAAATGAAGACCACTTTGGCCTAAATAAAGTAAAAGAAAGAATCCTGGAGTTTCTAGCAGTGGGAAAACTATCCGGAAGGTTAAAAGGTCCGATACTGTGTTTTGTTGGACCTCCGGGAGTCGGAAAAACATCCCTTGCCCGATCAGTAGCCCGGGCTATGGGTCGAAAATTTGTAAGGATTTCTTTAGGTGGGGTCAGGGATGAGGCGGAAATTCGTGGTCATAGAAGGACTTATATTGGCTCTATGCCCGGTAGAATAATCCAAGGCATAAGGCGGGCAGGCTCGCAAAACCCTGTTTTTTTACTTGACGAAGTAGATAAAATGAACGTAGATTTCAGAGGTGATCCTGCCTCAGCCTTACTTGAAGTGTTAGATCCTGAACAAAATAATAGCTTCTCAGATCACTACATTGAATTGCCCTTTGACCTTTCGAAGGTGATGTTTATTACAACGGCAAATGCCCTACATAAAATTCCACAACCACTTTTGGATCGCATGGAAACTGTAAACATCTCCGGATATACTGAAGACGAGAAACTTCAGATAGCTTTGGGTTACTTAATTCCCAAGCAGCTTAAGGAACATGGCCTAACTCCGGAAGATGTTACATTTAATAATGATTCCTTAATTAAGATAATAAGAAATCATACTAGGGAAGCAGGTGTTAGAAATTTGGAAAGGCAAATTGCTAAGACCTGTCGCAAAGTAGCCCGTGCAGTAGTGGAAGGGGAAAGGACTTTCGTAAATATAGACTTAAGAATGGTTGATAAGTTCCTAGGTGTACCTCGCTATCACTATGGTATTCCGGAAAAACAGGACTTAATTGGTGTAGCTGTCGGTCTTGCTTGGACTGAAACTGGCGGAGATATTTTAAATATTGAGGTTTCGGTTATGCGGGGAAAGGGTAAGTTAATCCTTACAGGGAAACTTGGTGATGTTATGCAAGAGTCTGCACATGCCAGTTACAGCTACGTTAGGTCTAAAGCGTATTTACTTGGTATAGAAGAAGACTTCCATAAAAAATATGATATACATATTCATGTTCCTGAGGGGGCAATACCAAAAGATGGACCCTCTGCCGGGATTACTATCACATGTGCGTTAATTTCGGCACTTACCGGACGATCAGTTGATAGGACCGTTGCAATGACAGGGGAAATTACCCTACGTGGCAGGATTCTCCCAGTGGGAGGTATTAAGGAAAAAGTATTGGCTGCACATAGAGCCGGCATAAAAACCCTTATTTTACCTGAAGAAAACACCAAAGATCTACAGGAAGTGCCACAAAAAATAAAGGATGACCTATACTTTGTATTTGTAAATACTATGGATCATGTGATAGATAAGGGACTCAAACCATTACCCAAAGGATTAATTCATTCTGAAAAGGATAGTTTTGAACCACCAAATCTACACACATTTTGATCTTAGCTTAAAAAAGCTGCTGTAAACAACCTGTTTATAGCAGCTTTAATCTTTTTGAAACTTTTCACGATTACGAAATTCCCACATAAAATATAATAGAAAAACTAATAAATCTTAATTCAACAAAATTTATACAAGGGAGTGATGCAATCTTGACAAGGTATGTAGTGCGTCAGGGAGAGACCCTTACCATGATTGCTTCGAGACATGGAGTAAGTGTTAAGGCAATTATGGAAGCGAATAATCTTGCGAATGCTAATTTTATTTTTGTAGGGCAAGTGTTATTAATTCCTATTTCTGGTCCGACTA
>CAYMGK010000139.1:0-5208 GCA_964389965.1 uncultured Clostridia bacterium
ATATGCCACTAATTTGAGAGTTTTTAGCTAAAACTGAAAAAGCATGTGTTAAAAGGGCATCTCCTGCAAGCAATGCTAAAGCATCACCATACAGCTTGTGACATGTGGGTTTTCCTCGCCGAAAATCATCATCATCCATTACCGGTAGGTCATCATGTATTAGGGAGTAAGTGTGTATCATTTCAATTCCACAAGCTGTAGGTATAACTTTTTCATAGGACATCCCGAAAAGTTCCGCCGATTTCATAACCATAATTGGTCGAAGTCTTTTCCCGTGAGTTAAGGTGCTATAGTGCATAGCTTCATAGAGCCTTGAAGGGTATGCAGTTTTTTTTGGAAGAAATTCCACCAACGCCTGTTCTATTACCTGTGTCAAGGGTTCTATTTCTTGTTTAAAACTATCAATCAGTCCCATTCCCCCCTTCAAAATCCTTTAAAACCGTATCACCATTTAGACCTTTTGTCAAAATTTGTATCTTCCCTTCAGCCTGATCTAACATTTTTGAACACATCTTCACTAATTTAATCCCCTCTTCAAAAAAAGTAAGTGCCGCTTCCAGTGTCAGATCACCTTTTTCCAGCTGCTGCGATATGTGTTCTAGCCGGGCTACCGCTTCTTCGTATTTATAGTTGGAATCCAATTGCATCATCCTTCCCCTTGTGATCTATTACATTACACAAAAGACTTCCGTCAGCTAATAAAACTATGATTAAATCACCCGTTTTTATGCTGGCCGATTGTTTTATTACTTTGTTCGTATTAGCATCTGTACATATACTGTATCCCCTTTTAAGTGTTGACAAGGGACTCAAGGCTTCTAGTCTGGCCACATGGTGTTTAAGATGTGTTTTCTGCTTAAGGATATAATCATTAATACCATTTAATAGTTTTTTTAACAACTGGTCTATTACCAACTGTCTATTGATAAGATAGGTTTCTGGCCTGCTAAAAATCGGTATCTTTTTAAGAAATTCAATTTTTTGCCTTTTTTCACCTATTATATACAGAATCACGTTAGTAAGTCTTGTACTTATATGGCGGATATCCCTTTTTAGTATTTGTTTTTCCGGCACCACAATCTCACCTGCAGTGGAAGGGGTTGGTGCCCTTTTATCTGCTACAAAATCAGCTATTGTATAATCTGTCTCGTGCCCGATAGCAGTAATAATAGGGATTTTTGAGTTTGCTATTGACCTTGCAACTACTTCCTCATTAAATGCCCATAACTCTTCAATTGAGCCCCCACCTCTGCCTATTATTATAACATCCAAATCCTTTAAACTATTAAGCCTAGAAATTGCGGAACAAATTTCCGATGCAGCGTATTTGCCTTGCACTAATACGGGGGCAATTATTATATCCACATTATTAAATCGTCTTTTTATCGTAGTCAACAAATCTTTTATTGCCGCACCAGTCGGTGAAGTTATTAAACCAATCTTCCTGGGCAATGAAGGGATTGGCAACTTTCGTTCTGGGGAAAAAAGACCTTCTTTTTTAAGTTGTATTTTGAGTCTTTCGAAAGCAATATGTAAAGCTCCAATACCGTCCGGCTGTAGATTTTCTACATATAGCTGATATTCTCCGCTTTTGGCAAAAACACTTATAAAACCGAATGCTACTACATTCATACCGTTTTCCGGAGTAAAAGGAAGCATTATATTATTGCTTTTAAACATGACACAGCGGATTTGGGAGCCCTTATCCTTTAAAGTAAAGTACATATGGCCTGATGTATGATGTCTAAAGTTAGATATTTCCCCTTTAATATATATCCTATTGAAAAGGTCATCAGAATCAAAGAGGTTTTTAATAATATTAGTAACTTCACTGACAGTAAATATAGGCTTCAAAGTAGTACCTCCAAATACAAGTTACTGTTGTTTAGCCTTCGTCTATAGACAAGTAGTTCTTGGCTATAGATGCTAACACCCCGTTGATGAATTTATATGATCGAATATCACTGAATTTCTTTGAAATTTCTACAGCTTCATTTATAGAAACACTAATCGGTATGTCCTCACAGTAAAGCATCTCATACACTGCCAGACGTAATACATTTCTATCAGTAGATGCCATACGACTAACCGGCCAATCATCCGAATGTTTATTTATAAGCTGATCTATTAATGATAAGTTTTTTAGCACACCTACTACTTGATTTAATATGTATTTTTTTTGTTTTTCATTTTTTTGCAAGCGAATCACAATTTTTGATGCTTCTTCAACTGTATTTTCGCCAATGTCAACAGCAAAAAGCATTTTAAATACATGTTCTCTGGCGATTTTTCTACTCAAAAGAAAGGCACCCCTCATCTATTGCTCGGAGACAATATTCTATCTAAAACATTTCGAAGATCTTCTTTGCTATCCATGAATCTTCCAATATAACATCCTATTATGGTACATAAAGTTATAAATAGGGCCTTAAAAAAACCAAATGCAATTATAACAATAGCAACTACAAAACCTAAAATGCCTCCTACAATTTTACCCCGATGTGAATACCATAATTCCCGTAAAGAGTCCACTTGCGCCCACTCCTTATTTATGTCGCTTTTTGTTTCGAATGATTAGAAACGTTATCAATACTAACTTGGACATCGCTAACATAAATTCCTGCAGTTGTTTCTGTATAGTCTTTGATAGCCTTTTGCAACTTAAACGTTATTTCCGGAATTACCACATCGTGGTTGACAGTAAGTCTTAAAAGCACGGACACACCATTTTCCTTTTTTTTAATTTTGATCTTTGAATCCTTTATGTTTTCTATCCCTTGTATAACCTTTAAAACAAGGCTTTCAATCGCATTTAAAGTGATGCAAACTTTCCCCAACTCACCATCTGTAACGGTTGTTTCCGGAAGGCGCTTCGGCCTTATGTTGTGAAGCAAAAATTTTATATTTGCAATTAGTAAAATAAAGCCTATTACACCAATTTCCCATCTACCATACAAAATCGGTAGGCTTGTACTAATGAATTTAAGGCTTATTAATTCGATGGAAAATAAAATTATAGCAATTAAAACTGTGATGAAAAACAATGCATAAATAGAAAATATCGTTTTTTCGACTAGGTTCATATCAGAAACCCCTTTCAAGGAAATTAACCCCCTGAATCAGTATCAGGGGATTATGTCATTACTTACTTCATCTTTTGTCAAAGAACCAAAATCAACACCTTGTATATGAATGTTTACTTTAACAACAGAAAGGCCTGTCATATTTTCAACAGCTTTTTTTACATTTTCTTGCACGTTCCAAGCCACTTCAGGTATACGGACACCGTAATTAACAATCATGAATAGATCTATGGAAGCCTCTTTTGCTCCTACTTCAACTTTAACCCCCTTAGATAGGTTTTTGTGGCCCAAAAGCTCTGCAATTCCGCCTACAATACCACCACTCATACCTGCTACTCCTTCGACTTCAGTCGCAGCAAGACCGGCAATAACACCTACAACATCATCGGCTATTTTTATGGAGCCTTTTTTATTATTAAAATCCGTATTAGTCATACATCTTCTCCTTCCAAATCGTTTCAGGACTTAACGATATTATAGCAAAATAAAAGAATTATTACAATTAAAACCTCCTATCTTCTTTCAATAATGGCAATTTTATCTACTGAAATACCAGTAGTTTTCGTGACAACATCTGTAATTTGGGCAATGTCTTTTGTTAATAGGCCACTGGTTTTTACTACAATATTGACAAACTCGTCTGAAAAAAACATAACTGCATCTTCAAACCCCTTTGCCTTTATTAGATTTTCAACAACCATTTCTTTCTCCACTTTTTGGGATAGAGTTATTAAATCTTGTTGTGCCTTTTCCTTGGATCCTGTGCTAACATTAAGATTGTTTATTAGCTCCTTTAAATAATCCGCCTCTTGGCTTCGCAATCTATCTCGCTCAAGTTTATAGTCTATAAAAAAATCACTTTCTAGACCTTTTACGATTTTAGTAACAGGACTATCACTGTCGACAGGTATAGTTACTTCCGCAACATCTTCAGGATCAAAATTGTTTTCATGCACTACTTTAGAAAAACCACCTATATACATCATGTACAGCGATACTATTAGAAACAAAGCAAATACTATTACCAAAAGGGTCCTTTTTCTTATTATAATGGACATTTCCTTCCCCCTTCCCATATAATTTTATTAAAATGAAAACCATCCCCTCATTTTGCCAAAACACTAATTTTGTAAATTGGTATATCTAGCAATACAGCAGTTGATTTAATGATTTTTTCTTTTACACTGGATGAGGTAGCCCCATCGGCAACTATTAATATTCCTTTTACACTTGGCGTTGTTTCTTTTAATATCATTGCTTCTTCCTCTCCGTTTTTTCTTAGTAACACTGCTTGCTTATTTGTTTGTTTTTCAATAATCGATCTTACACCTCCATCATTATCTTTTTCCTCAGAATTCTTCTCTGTATTAACAATGTTAAATGCCGGTTCTATTAATAGCTTGTCTTCTAATGTAACCATAACTTCAACACCTCCTACACCATCAACTTGTCGTAGCAAATTAGCCAACTGTTTTTCTAGTTTCATTTCATAATTTTGTTCGCTATTGTTATTATCTTGTTCTATAGGTGTATTTATATTTTTAGTTATATGGTCTGTTTTTTTATTACTATTGCCAACAAAGATCTTACCTAAAAACAACATCAATAGCCCTAATGTCAGTAAGAAAATTAATTTTGAAACTGCTCTATTTTTAGGGTTTTTTACCCACTCTAATAATGATTTTATGTTTGGGTTTTGGTCCATATTTTAGCCCTCCGAACTCACCAAAATGTTTTCTCGCGGGATACCAAATGTAATTTGCAAATATTCTACTATATCTTCAAATTCATTGTTTTTATTTTGATTATCTAGCCTATGTATTTTTCCCTCAATATTCGTTTTAATAGTGTCAATAGATATCTTCCCTGTTTCGAGTTTTTCGTTATTATTCATTATAATCAAAAGTTGCGTTATTTTTCCAAAATCTTCATGGTCGAAGTCTTCGTGGATTTGAACTGTTACCTTTTTTACACAAAATGAAGTCTCATTTGCCAATTTCTGTAATATATAATTTTCTATACGTGATTTGTACTCATTAATGGTTAGCTCATTATTTGTTTCATTGAAAACTTGAATGTCATGTTTTTTTAAAGAATTATTTTTTAAACCATCACACCCCTGTGG
>CAYMGK010000140.1:0-5187 GCA_964389965.1 uncultured Clostridia bacterium
ATGCAGGATAAAAATTTGAGAGGAAAAATGCCAACTTTTACTTGACACTAACGAATCAAAGGTCTTATTTGAAAATACAAAGGATTTGTGAGATACTAAATTGTAGGTCGAAGATTATTAAGGGAGGTTTGTTTAAATGTCTAAAAAGCACTTCAAAGGGCTATCTTTGGGAATTCCCAAAGATATAATGCAAGGTGAAAGGCGGGTATCCGCCACCCCTGATACCGTAAAAAAATTTATTGAAATTGGCGCGGAAGTTTTAGTAGAAAAAAGTGCCGGAGAAGGTTCGTATTTTTCTGATGAAGAATACAAAGTCGCCGGTGCGGTGATATTAGATGATGTTCAAGCACTTTATGACCGCTCAGATATCATTTTGAAAGTTAAAGAACCTTTGTTTAACGAAAATATAGGAAAACACGAAATTGATATGATGCATGAGGGTCAAGTTTTAATAACTTTTCTTCATCCTGCCGCACCTGCAAATCATGATATGGTTAAAAAACTCATGGAAAAAAACATAACAAGCCTGACACTTGACGGGATTCCTAGGATTTCAAGAGCACAGGCAATGGATTGTTTGACTTCCATGAGCACCGTAGCAGGATATAAAAGTGTCATAATGGCAGCAGATCGTTTGCCAAAATTTATTCCAATGATTGGAACTGCCGTAGGAATGATTCAACCTTCACAAGTACTTGTTATAGGTGTCGGAGTTGCGGGGCTTCAAGCAATAGCTACAGCCAAACGCCTAGGTGCAATTGTACATGCCGTAGATATTCGGCCGGATGCCGCAGAACATGCCAAAAGCCTTGGCGCAAAAATAGTTGAAACAGGTGTACCGGCAAATATAGCTATCGGAGAAGGTGGATATGCCCAGCCTTTACCGGAAAAATGGATTATTAAAGAAAGAGAAGCTATAAAAGAAACGGTAGTGAAGTCTGATATAGTGATATTGACAGCTTTGGTGCCTGGTAGACCCGCACCTGTTTTAGTTACTGAAGAAATGGTAAAACAGATGAAACCAGGATCAGCTATCGTTGATGTAGCTATAGATCAAGGCGGAAATTGTGAGCTCACAAAAGGTGGGGAGGTTACAATCCAATTCGGAGTAAGCATAGATGGGACTAAAAATATTCCAGGTATGGTGCCTGCAAGTGCAACTTGGATGTTTGCACACAATATTTTTAATTATCTCAACGCTTTTGTTAGCGATGGGAGACTAGTCATTGATACTGATGATGAAATTATAGCCTCAAGCCTTGTTACCAAAGACGGCAAATTATATCATGTAGGAGCCCGGGAAGCTATGGGTTTAGACTAAAGGAGTGAAAAAAAGTGAAAGAAACGTTTCTTATAATTGTCTTTGTAGTTGCATCCTTGTTGGGGTATAAAGTTATAAAAGAAGTTCCCTCCTTACTACATACCCCATTAATGTCAGGTACTAATGCTATATCCGGTGTTACCATACTGGGCTCACTTGTTTCTACGGCTTATGCAATATCTTCAAGTAGTAGACTGTTAGGATTCGTAGCTATTATATTAGCAACAATCAACTTAGTCGGTGGTTTTGTGGTGACAGATAGAATGTTAAAAATGTTTAAGGATTAAATGTGGGGTGTACTGATGATAGGATCTTATGAAATAATTTCTATTGTTTTAGCCTTTTTAGTGCTTATTGGGATTAGGCTTATGAGCTCACCCAAAACAGCGGTTAAAGGCAATAGAATAGGTGCGGCGGCAATGTTTGCTGCAATTGTAGTAGTTTTAATATACAATGAAATTGTCAATGTGCCTTTACTTTGGGTAGCTGTTATCTTAGGCGGAATTTTAGGTTACGCAATGGCCTTAAGAGTTAAAATGATTCAAATGCCTCAGATGGTGGCACTCTTAAATGGCCTAGGTGGTGGGGCATCGGCCTTGGTAGCTTTGGTGGAGATTTTTGAAAGGTATCATGAAATGATTTCTTTTGGCCGACTTACTAGCCAATTAGCTCTTGCAGTGGGAGCAGTGACCCTTAGCGGAAGTCTGATTGCTGCAGGTAAACTTGACAGAAGAATATCTCAAAAGCCGGTGATTATGGAAAACCATAGTAAAATTGCTAATACTGTTCTATCAATTGTTGTTATATTAGTGATACTTTCTTCAGTTACGAGTATTCCTTGGATTATAGTCGCTTCTATTATTACAGCACTTTTTGCACTAGCTTATGGTGTATTATTTGCTATAAGAGTCGGTGGAGCCGATATGCCAATAACGATCTCACTACTAAACTCTTTTTCAGGCTTGGCAGGTGCTATATGTGGTTTTACTATTGGAGACCCTTTATTAGTTGCAGTAGGTGCTATTGTTGGGGCTTCCGGTCTTATCCTTACACAGATAATGTGTAATGCTATGAATCGATCATTAATAGATATACTAAGTGGAATACGATTGAATTCCGTAGGCGACAAAGGAGAAATTGATGCCAAAGAAAGAGTTATTGAAGAAGAATCAAGGACAGTTGTAAAGTCTCCAGGAGAGATGTTAAAAGCCGCTAAAAAAGTTGTAATAGTCCCCGGATATGGTATGGCCATAGCACAAGCTCAAAGCCAGGTAAAATCACTTTATGATGCTCTTGAATCACAGGGCAAAGAAGTAAAATTTGCCATACACCCGGTAGCAGGCCGCATGCCAGGTCATATGAATGTTTTGCTTGCCGAAGTTGATGTGCCCTATGACAAGTTATGTGAAATGGATGTAATCAATCCAGAGTTTGTCGAAACTGATGTAGTGATAGTGGTGGGAGCCTGTGATGTGGTAAATCCGGCGGCAAATACAGCCAAAGGCACACCTATTTATGGAATGCCGGTTTTAAATGTTGAAAAAGCCAAAGATGTTATAGTGTGCAACCTTGATACCGAGCCCGGTTATTCAGGAGTAGAAAACTCACTATATAAAATGACCAATACACACCTATTGCTGGGTGATGCCAAAGAAACTTTAGAAAAATTACTTTCTGAAATAAGAGCTGAAGACAGATTCGTAACTATAGATGACAAAGGAGAAATTGATGCCAAAGAAAGAGTTATTGAAGAAGAATCAAGGACAGTTGTAAAGTCTCCAGGAGAGATGTTAAAAGCCGCTAAAAAAGTTGTAATAGTCCCCGGATATGGTATGGCCATAGCACAAGCTCAAAGCCAGGTAAAATCACTTTATGATGCTCTTGAATCACAGGGCAAAGAAGTAAAATTTGCCATACACCCGGTAGCAGGCCGCATGCCAGGTCATATGAATGTTTTGCTTGCCGAAGTTGATGTGCCCTATGACAAGTTATGTGAAATGGATGTAATCAATCCAGAGTTTGTCGAAACTGATGTAGTGATAGTGGTGGGAGCCTGTGATGTGGTAAATCCGGCGGCAAATACAGCCAAAGGCACACCTATTTATGGAATGCCGGTTTTAAATGTTGAAAAAGCCAAAGATGTTATAGTGTGCAACCTTGATACCGAGCCCGGTTATTCAGGAGTAGAAAACTCACTATATAAAATGACTAATACACACCTATTGCTAGGTGATGCCAAAGAAACCATTAGTCAGCTTGTTGAAAGTATAAGATAGTTAAATGATATAAGTTTCTTAAATGGTGAGGGGGGGAGTATATCGTGGGGGAAATGAAATTACCGGAACCAGTAACACCGATTGCCAGTGTCTTTATCTCAGATGAAATGCCATTTGAATCTGTGCAGTAAAATTTCTCCAAAAGGTTTGGCCGGTATATATTCAAAAGTCCCCTACTCCTTTTCATCATACAGATTAATTACTACATTACTGAAATGGGTCCTGACCTTAAACGATGTATTTTTGCTATTGAAAAGCTTATTGACCCGAATCCACTTCCAATTCTTAGGAATTGGAGGAATTCTCTCGGAGAAGATTGGATTATAAATGGCAAATGGCTGTCGCAAAATCTTTCAAAAGATTCGCTAGCCTCATAGATAGAAACTCAGCATATCATCACACATTGAATCTAAATAAAATCACATCACCATCTCTTACAACATATTCCCTACCTTCTGAGTGGAGCAACCCCTTTTCTTTTACTGTCTGTTGACTTCCATAGGCGATTAGAGTATCATATGCCATCACCTCTGCACGGATAAAGCCTCGTTCGAAATCAGTGTGGATTTTCCCCGCCGCTTTTGGTGCTTTAGTACCATTTGAGACGGTCCATGCTTGGACTTGATTGGATTCTAAAGTAAAGAAAGTTATGAGGCCCAGAAGCTTATATCCTGCTCTTATAAGCCTGTGTAATCCAGGCTCCTCTAAGCCGTACCCTGCAAGCATTTCCATCCTTTCTTTCTCATCAAACTCCAAAAGTTCCGCCTCTATCTGGGCGCAAATCGCTACAACGTCTATACCTTCATTGGCTGCATATTCCTCAACATTTTCTATGTATTCACTTTTATCCTCTGACATCAAATCATCTTCGGAGATATTCGCCACGTAGATTACAGGTTTTGCAGTAAGTAAAAACATATTTTTAACAATTTTTTGTTCTTCGGGTGTAAACTCCATGGCCCTTACCGGTATGTTTTGCTCTAAAGTCCCTTTTATCCTTTTGAGAATGTTAAGTTCAAACAGCACCTGCCTATCCCTTGACTTGGCTTGTCTTTGAACCCTTTCTGTTCGCTTTTCCAAAGCCTCTAAATCTGCGAAAATCAACTCAAGATTAATTATCTCAATATCCCTTATCGGATCAACACTTCCGTCAACATGTACTACATTAGGATTGTTGAAACACCTTACTACATGTGCAATAGCATCAACCTGGCGTATATGTGAAAGGAATTTGTTTCCAAGGCCCTCACCGCCACTAGCACCTTTTACAAGGCCTGCAATATCCACGAATTCTATGGTAGTGGGGATTATCTTTTCCGGTTTTACGATTTCGGCAATTTTCTTTAGTCTATCATCAGGCACAGGCACAATTCCGACATTAGGTTCGATAGTACAAAAAGGATAATTTGCACATTCCGCCTGGGCCCTTGTAATAGCATTAAAAAGGGTACTTTTCCCCACATTAGGGAATCCTACAATACCTATCTTCATTTTTCTTCCCCTTTCGAAACAATTATTATCAACCTAAACTCTATTATACCAGAAACATCAAAAGAAATCGGGATATTACTTAAATTATAACTGTGAAGC
>CAYMGK010000141.1:0-5175 GCA_964389965.1 uncultured Clostridia bacterium
TGCTACTCTATATATTACCATTTTATTATATTCTAAGAAATATTGGAAAATCCTTCTTTTTTTAGGAAAAAAATATATAATTCGACAAATTATGATATAAAAATAAGGCCTCCGTCAACTGATTACGGAAACCTCGCTTTTGTCAGAACTCTCCGAGCCCCAAACTCACTTTTAGTGCTTCATCAACTTTTACCATTGTATCCTGATCTAAAATTGTTATCTTTTCTTTTAACCTTCGCTTATCTATGGTTCTCAGCTGCTCAAGCAAAATAACAGAATTCTTTTCAAGACCATAATCTTCACTTTGTAATTCTATATGAGTTGGTAGCTTTGCCTTGTCTATCTGGGAAGTAATAGCAGCAATAATAACGGTGGGACTGTATTTATTCCCCACATCATTTTGCACCACTAATACCGGTCTAATTCCACCTTGTTCGGAACCGATTACCGGGTTTAGGTCTGCGTAAAATATATCCCCACGCCTAACCAGCACATTATTCACACTCCGAAAGTCTTGTTTCGTATAATACAAAGTCTTTGTAATCCTCATATATCCCCATTTCTGCAAATTTTATGTTCACTTCAGCCATCTGCAAATACCCGATTTTTAACTGTTCCCGCACTCTTAGTTTTTCCATTTCTCTGATATATAATTTCATTGCATCTTGAATAAATTCGCTACGATCCCTATTTCCCAAAGCAACAAATTGATCCACTTGTTTTAATAATTGATCCGGTAAACTTATTACAATATGCTTTAATTCGGCCACACCAGCACCTCCATAGCTTTTTAAAGCGATGCACAAATTTATGCCTTCACAGTATAAATCTATATAATTATTCTAGATATGCAAGAAAAATGTCCCTATTTTACCAAAAAGTTTTTAACATCCCTTGTTTTTCCCGATTCGATATACACTCTAGGCACACGCTTAGATATATTGCAGGTTATTTCATAATTAATAGTGCCTATATGTTCGGCTATTTCCTCTACGCTAATCTCCTCATTGCCGTCTTTACCTATAAGTGTAACTTCATCTCCTGAATTTATATCACCATTTATATTTGTGCCATCTACAATACATTGGTCCATACAAATCCGGCCTAAAATCGGAGCTCGCTGACCTTTTATCAGGACTTCACCTTTAGCTGACAATAACCTTGAATAACCGTCAGCATATCCAACAGGTAGGGTAATGATGCGGCTTGGTCCTGTGGTTGTATAAGTCCCACCATAACTGATGGGTTTCCCAGCAGGTAAAATCTTTACATGGGAAACCCGGGTTTTTAAACTCATAATCGGTTTTAAGGAAATCCGATCTTTTGCTACCTCATTGGAAGGATATAGACCATAAATAATGATACCTGCCCGAACCATATCGAGGTGTGTGTTGGGGAATTCTAAAATACCGGCACTGTTTGCTACATGTTTTAATGGAATTTTAAAGTCTTTACCTTCAATAAGGTTTACAGTTTTGGTAAATAACTGGAACTGTTTTTCAGTAAAACTTCTATCCCACTCATCGGCCCGAGCGAAATGAGTAAAAATTCCTTCCACTATCAGATTTTTTAGTGAAAAGATTTTTCTGATTTGAGAAACTGACGGGGAATCTGGGTAAAAGCCGATCCGACCCATACCCGTGTCGATTTTTATATGAATTTTAGCTTTTTTATCATATTTTACCGCTTTTTCGGAGAGTGCCACAGCAGACCTTAGGTCATAGATTGTCTGTGTTATATCATGTTCTAATATTGTATCAAACTGATTTTCCGGTGTAAAACCCAAAATAAGGATTGGGGCTGTTATGCCTTTTTCTCTTAACTCTAGGGCTTCATCTAAAAAAGCAACACCAAGGTAAGAAGCACCACAAGAAAGGGCAGTTCTTGCCACTTCAACAGCTCCATGGCCATAGCCATCTGCTTTAACTACGGCACATATCTTTTTGAATTTTGATGAATTGATTCTTTGTATTTCTTGTAGGTTATATCGCAAATGATCCAGGTTTATTTCCGCCCAAGTCGGTCTAATATTTTCAAGGTCATTCACCGTAATAATGCCCCTTTCCAATACTTTCCACAGCCCTGGATAGGTAATTAATCAAGTCCTGGGCAGTAAGACAGACCTCCGTCTGTTCTTTTATAGCAAAGTCACCGGCCAGTCCGTGTAAGTACACTCCTGCTGCGGCAGCTTGATGTGGTTTCATCCCACGAGCTAAAAAAGCCCCAATCATACCGGATAAGACATCACCACTGCCACCGGTAGCCATACCGACATTGCCTGTAGGATTGATCAGCAATCTTCCTTTCGGAGTAGCTATTAAAGTCCTGGCACCTTTTAAAACAACTGTGCAGTTAAATTCACTTGCCGCCGTTTTTGCCGCCTTTACCCGATCTTTTTGAATATCCGATAAAGTCATCGAAGAAAGTCTGGCCATTTCCCCAGGGTGTGGTGTAATAATTACAGGGACATGGACTTTGTCTAGGGTTTTCGGATTTTCGGCAAGAGCATTTAATCCATCGGCATCAATTACCATAGGCACATTGCACTTCTGGACGAATTCAAGCACGAACCGCCTTGTCTCTTCTATCTCTGAGAGGCCAGGCCCTAAAACCACTGTATCACATTTATTGGCAAATTCAAGGGCTTTGCCCAATGCATGAGTGCTAATACTGCGACTCTGTGTTTCAGGAAGGGGCATAGTCATTGCTTCAGTCAACTTAATCTCAAGAATATCATTCAGACTTTCTGGAATCCCCAATGTTACAAGACCGGCACCGCCTTTTACCGAAGCCGTTGCTGCCAAGGACGCTGCTCCTGTCATTCCCACAGAACCGGCAATGATAAAAACCCTACCGAAAGTACCTTTATGAGCATCGGACGGGTGTTTTTTAAAACACTTGGAAACCCAGTCGGAATCTAATAATTCAGCCTCACTTTCTACAGATTTTATATAATTTTTTGGCATACCTATATCGGCTATGACCAATTTGCCCACATAGTCTACGGCAGGATAAAGCAGTGAACCTATTTTCGGAAGAGCCATGGTCACAGTCTGTTTCGCTTTTATAGCAATGCCAAGTTTCCTTCCGGTTTCACCACATATACCTGAAGGCACATCTACTGCAATAACAGGGACTTCAGAATCATTAACCAAATTTATTAATCCCCGGGCTACCCCTTTTATTTCACCTTTAAGTCCTGTGCCGAATATAGCATCTACTAAAACTGAGGCATCTGAAATCTCCTTTTTTGTATCATTCAAATCCAGCTCGTCATCAATTATTTTAATCTGTATACCCATATTTTTTATGATTTCAAAGTTCACAGCCGCATCACCGGCTATTTTATTTGGATTCGCCAGGAGGAATACAGTAATATCAAAACCCATATTGGAAAGATGTCGTGCCGCTACAAATCCATCACCACCGTTGTTACCCTTGCCACAAAAAATCACAATTTTTTTCGATATACTGCACTTTTGTGTATTCCATAGATTTTCTACAGCTAATGCCACTTCTCTACCAGCATTCTCCATCAGGACGATTCCAGGTATCTTATAATTATTTATAACAGTTTGATCCATAGCCCTCATGGTCGAAGGGCTGACAACCTTCATCAGTTTCACCTCCCAATATCACTGCAAAAGCCACAGCATTTTCTTTACTATGAGAAATGGTAATGCGGACATCTGTGAATTTTTTTGATTTAAACAATTCCAGAGCTTTTCCGGATAAAACCACTATCGGCTTTCCGGATGGTTCGTTTAAAATCTCTATGTCCTTCCACTTCATATCCCGAAAGCCTGTGCCCAAGGCTTTTACCACCGCTTCTTTAGCCGCATATTTTCCTGCTAAATGCGCATGGTAATTTCGAGTTTTTTTTACCCCTTCTAATTCTCTTGATGTAAAAAATCGATTTATGAAAGTCTTTCTTTCGCAGGCTTTTTCTATCCGATTGATTTCAACAATATCCACGCCAATTTCCATAATAACCCTCATTGCAATATGAATTAAATTCAAAAGAACGGTATAAAATATGCTTGATATGTATTATTTCTATAAGAATATCGCAAAAACCTTTTATCACATCATTTTTATTATAAAAGTTTATTGACCTTTCCTGACCTTTGTGCTATAATACTATCAAATAGTAATATATACCAAGGGAGGTAAAAAAATGCGCAGAAAAGGGTTAATTCCGTGGAGACGAAGGGGTTTACTGCCGGGGTTTTATAGTTTATCCATCGACGATGATGATTTTTTTGACACTTTTCACTTAAGCCCCATCAAAGCAAATTTACAGGAAACAGAAAAGGAATACATTGTTGAAGCTGATCTTCCAGGGTATAGTAAAGACGATGTTGATATTCGCTATGAAAATGATGTACTCACAATTTCCGCAAAATACGAGGAAATAGCCAAGGAAAAAGGTGAGACTTTTATCCAAAGAGAATGTAGACGTACTAATTGCTCCCGTTCTTTCTACATGCCAAGTAATGTCAAAAGTGATGCTATCAAAGCGAGTTTTAGCAATGGTGTACTGAAAGTCGTATTGCCAAAAGTGGAACCTACACGACCAGGTGGAAGGACTATTGAAATTGAATAAGGGGAAAGATTGCTAAAATAAACACCACCTAAAGAGGTGGTGTTTATTTTACTCTACATAGGCCCTACTTTTTAATTGTTCTATTGCACCTTGAACCTGAGGCAACAGGGATATTAAAAGACATATTAGAATATCAGTTCCAAGCACTGTGCCATTTACTGCTATGGAATATATGATAGGATTCATGCCTTCTGGAGCATAAGCCGCAAAAAATATAACACCTGAGAGGACACTGGAAAAAATCTGAACAATACCGCCTAGGATAATGCCCAAACTAATATTTTTGCGGAAAAACCCTGCAAGCCCCCAAGCTGCGAAAGCCAGTATATAGTCCAAAAACACTTGGAATGGATGCAATATATATGGATCTTGTACGAGTTGCAAAAGGCCGTATGCTGTTCCGGCCGCTATACCTGCAGCCGGTCCAAAGATGTACGTGTATATAAATATTGGCAGTGCACTTGCAAGAGTTACAGAACCTCCCTGAGGCCAGCGATAAAGCCTTATATAAGAAAGTACAAAGGCTATTGCCACGCAAAGACCCCCATATACTAGGACTTTTGTGTTAA
>CAYMGK010000142.1:0-1104 GCA_964389965.1 uncultured Clostridia bacterium
ATTCCCCGAGTAAAAATCCGATGCCGGTCGGCGGTCTATCACATCGGACTTGGAAAATTGGAAATCCTCCAAAACATATTTGTCTTTATCAATATCTATTTTTTCGGAGTATCTCCGCAGAGTTGTTTGGGCCGTGGCTTGCCCTTTATCATCACGTTCTATGTATTCTATAACAAATGAAACAGTCCTAGACAGTTTGGTTTTAATTGCCTCATCTTTATTTGTAAGATTGTATTTATACGTAATTGTCTTGGTGTCCCCACGCCCACTTTCCGATATTTTTAGTTCTCCGGAAAATCTCATAGGTTTGCCAGTTACAAATACCATTTCCTCATATAAGTATTCATTATTGACACCTCCTTCAAAGCCGGAGGGTGCCCCATATCCTTTGAGGGGGCTTATAAGTAATGTCATTAAAATAAATAGAATAAATATTTTTTTTGTCATAGTCTCCCCCTATTTAACTAATAAAAATTTGCCTTCGAAATCATCCCTTACTGAGTATATACTGTCCCCGGGTTTTAATTCATCCAAAGTTATTATATTATTGCCTTTTAGCAATATAGCCTCTTCCACTCGCATCCTAACTGGTATGGTTTTTATCATCCACTTTTCGTTTCGGCTGCTCCAATCTTTCGCATCACGAAGGACTACTGTCTTTCCTACAAGTTCATCTTCATCCACTCGGTCTATTATACCTGTTGTCACTCTTTGTCTGAGCAGAGAATCCATATGTTTTTGTAGCGCTATAGCAACTATCCTGTCACCTTCTGTATATGCGTATGAGTGCCATGATTTTAACCCATGTCTCCTAGCATAACTGCTTCTTTCATCAACCGCATAATGCTCAGTAAAAAATTCTATAGGAGTGATTTGTTTCATGTCTTCAAGGTCAAAGATATATGTATCATTATCGTAAAACAATGTTTTGTCATCATCAAAAGACTCCCAGTCATTGCGATTTAGCACAAAGAAATCTTTTAAGACAACTCGATTTTCTACGACCATGTCCAATTTACCAGAATACAGATGAGCCTGGCCAATATTTGAGTTGTTAATACCTTGATTATATATATGCACAATACTAGCAAAGGCCCTATTCCC
>CAYMGK010000142.1:1140-5072 GCA_964389965.1 uncultured Clostridia bacterium
ATGCATCTTGGCCGGGAGCCATGGAATACCCGTCCACCAATCGCTGATTTTTTATGAATATGGTTCCATCACTGAAGTCAATATTTCGCTTATTCTTTAGTTCAAAAGCCTGTGAGTACCAATTTATTTCTTCAATCTTGTCACTGAATGTGGTCTCGTACTGGCTTTTTATCACTATTTTTTCTACTAAATCATCACCAAAAAAATCTTTTACAGCTAAATAGGCTGTTTTCCCATTGAAGTACTGTAGGTTTTCATGTGGCAGTGGCTGACCACCGTAAAACACCGGAAGTTCTTTAGAATAGTCAATATTAAGTATGTTTTTTAGGGACTGCCAGTCACCGTTTTGAAAAACCGCCACATTTTTTAGCAAAAGGGTGTTATTCATCTGATTCTGCGTCGAAAGCACGCCCCTATAAAGCCCTTTAATTTTTATAGAATCACCTAAAATACTTATACGACTGATAATTTGCGAGTCTTTTTCGTCAAAATAGAATCTAACCATATCCCCCTCATATAGTGTGCTTAAGGGGACATTTTTCCCGTTTTTTAGCGCAATTGTGACGGGGCTTGTAAAGTATCTTTCTTGTTTTCCTGCAATGTTGCGCAGGATTAACTGATCCCTATCTATTTTCTCGATAAGTCCAGATCGAACTTTGCTCCCCAGTGGAATATAACCGGGGTTCTCGGTTGACCAGCTTTCAATCTTCGACAAGAGATTGCCCCTATATTCAGCGTATATCTCCATGCCCGCCTTAAAATCCCTTAGATCGGCAGGTATGTTGTCAATCAATAAAATTGTATTTGGGGTTATACTCCATTTTTTTATATGTCCCGTATATTCCTCTAATTCAATAAAGGACTCACTTACGTTTATATCTTTAATATAGCCTTCGATGACGTTATATGCAGAAACTTCAGGTGCTTCTACTAAAAAAGCCGTTAAAATAGTCAGTATAGTAAAAAACAGTACAAAAGCCTTATATTTTTTCACGTTTTACTACCTCCTAACCCCAAATATGCCATACCTACCTAGTCGGTCAATTACAGTCCTTATTACAACATCATAACTATTATATCGCTCATAAATCTTTTGCCAGTCACCACTGTAGTCATCATAGCGGTAAAGGGTGACATCATTTATCCTTCTCATATCAGCTTTCACACTATCATAATTTAGACTAAATTCCATATAATTGTTCAAATAATCCATTGAAGATGTTTCTTTTCCTACATAGAATTCAGCCCTAAGTATGTACTGTGTTGATAAGGCCGTCATCCCGTTGCTGTCCTGATTGCCGTCGTTTAAGGCTATTTCCAATCTCACTCCTGCATCACTGCGGTCCTTGTGCTGTCTTACTTTTGTAATATCAAAAACTCTCGGGCTAAATTTCAGTATATAGTCCCTACCAACTAACTCTATATTTCCTTGGTTGGATTTTGTTATTACTTCTGCGGGAAGTGTAATAACAGTAGCTTTAGTGCCCATATAATTGCTGTCATTTAAATCTATTGTAATATCTTTTTTATAGTCATCAGTGCCTATTATTACACGGAGTGTATCGCCGATTCTCTCTCTAGTTGTATTTTCCACCAAACCTCCATCATCATCAGGTGCCCCTACCCGCCTTCCTGTTCGCACAGTATTGCTTCTAGCCGATGGAAGCGATGAACCGAAAGGTCCTATAGCTTTCACAACAAAAGTATACCTTGTACTAGGTTCTGGGTCTGTAAAGACAAAAGCTGTGGACTCTGTCGTGCCTATAAAGTCCATTTCATTGTCATCTACCACTGCAAATATCTCATAGCCTTCCGCTTTTTCCACATGTGACCAACTAATCCTAATGTACCTATCATATATGAGTTCCGCCACAACATTTCTGGGAGCATCGAGTTCTGGCAATCCATATTCCAACTGATCGTATACATCACTGGCGCCTCCGTCGGGATTTATGACGATTACCCCTTTGCTCCCTAACTTGCCCTGTGGTGTGGTAACCGCTAGGGTTTCCGAATCAATATAGGTTACTTCCGACCCATTAACACCCTCTGTAAGCAAATATGGCAGACCGTCTATGTATATTATCGTTCCGGAGGTACCTTCCTCAGAATCTATTTTCCTAATTATCGGAGCAAAAACCACCCTTGCCCCCTGCATAAATGCACTGCCTTTGAGCTTAACCTTTTCCCCACCTTCCACGGAAATTCTTGTAATCCTTTGTGTTTCAGTAGGGTCATCCGGATCAACTACGGCAGATATTTTAGGACTACTGAGGTAGGTAAACCTACCATGGGGTCTTGATAACTCCCCATCGGGGTTTTCCACTTTCACTTCAACAGTTCCGGGGACATGTGGTGGTGTCACTACTAAAATAGTCTTATAATCCACCACTTGGATTTTATCCTCTGACACCGGTATTTCCCCGAAGTAGACTTTTAAACCTTCTCTAAAGTCACTTCCCTCTATCTTTACACTTGTACCTCCCGATGTAGGACCCTTATCTGGTACAAGCCTTTCAACGGCGGGAGCTGTCTCACCTTTGATGAACATTATGTATATGGGAGGGGTAATTTCATCAGATGCTGCCGATCCACCGTCTTCATTTATCACTACAACTCGATGTAGTTTGCCTACAGCATCTTCAGGGACTGCCGGCATTGTAAACATCAGTTTTGTAGGCAGCATATATGTTATATCTTTTGGCTCTACAGTTGCCACATTTGAAATCTGAATCTTAGCATTTTCTCTAAAATCCCCTCCTATGATGCTCACTATATTGCCGCCTTTATATGTCATAGTCAGTACTTTTACATCCCGACCATTTATCTTTTCCTCTACTGGTGATTGACCTTCCTTTGTCATATTTATAATATAGGGCTTACTGTCCGGATGCTTATATGTAAATCTTCCTTTAGCTATGCCGCCATCCGGGTTTATAAGAGATACATCTACTTCACCAATGGTGTAATAGCCGGGTGTTGTCACTACTAGCTGGCCACTGTTTAAAAACTCAACTTTGGGGGCATAGCCTCTTTCGGCAAGGAGCCTTCTATCTACTATTTCAAGGCGGATGAGTTCATCATATGGGTATAGATTGTCCCCATCCTTAAGAAGTCTTGTAGAGACAAAAAGTGGACTGCCATCGAAGTTCTGAGGGGTCAATGTAGCTACGTATTCTTTTCCCTGTTCTAAAATTCTAAGCCCGACCCTACCTTCTACATACTCCACCCTAAGACCCCCCGGTAGGTTTACAGTAGCCCTTTTGTTGTCTATTCGACCGGAATTTTCTTCTTCCCTGGGAATATCCAGATTGGTAATATCTCCAAAGCGGATCTGCATCATGGAAAGGGGTTCAATCTCCCCATTTGCTTTCATAACCTGAATTTCACTTTCCACAAAATTCGAGCCAAAGATTTCTACTCTGTCACCACCCTGTTTTCTGCCCTCTGTTGGCACTATACGAGTTATGACCGGATTCGTGGATAAATATGTGTACTTCACCCTATTGGATATACCGGAATCATTATTCACTACATATACATCCACAGGCCCGGCAATGCCGGCAGGAGTCCTTACTTTTATATAGCCATCGGCATATTCTACAATTTCGGCGATTTTGTTGCCAAAATACACTTTTGGCAAAACCGAAAAAACATCATTTTTAAATCTATCTTCATATTCATCACCAAGTTCGGCCTCATACTTACTTTTATAATAATCTTTAAGATTTTGTATAATATCCTTGTTTTGGTCAAACTCGCCTTCTAAAAGTTTTTGCACACCCTTAATGCTAAAGTCATCCCATTTTCCATTCCCATTTAGGTCATTATATGGTTCATCTTGATCCCGGATTTGATTTCTATTATCATCACTATATGGCTCAAAATAGCGGAAATCCTTACCGGTAATCTCCACAATTTCTTTACCTGCC
>CAYMGK010000143.1:0-4974 GCA_964389965.1 uncultured Clostridia bacterium
AGTTGCAGGGATCGGTGATTATGGAAACACTATAGGTATACCTACTGTAGGTGGTGAGGTGTATTTCGATAACTTTTATAAGGACAACCCTTTAGTAAATGCCATGTGTGTGGGTATAATTCGCCATGATAAGATCGTAAAAGGAAAAGCCGGGGGAGTTGGTAATTCAGTAATGGTTGTAGGTGCTGCCACAGGACGTGATGGAATGCATGGGGCGAGTTTTGCTTCTGATGAACTCTCCGATGAGAATCAAGACCAGGGCTCACCCATGCAAGTAGGGGATCCTTTTAAAGAAAAGCAACTTATGGAAGCATGTCTTGAACTACTTCAAAAAAAATGGGTAGTAGGTGTCCAGGATATGGGAGCGGCGGGGATAGTCTCATCTGCTTGTGAGACTGCTGCAAGAGCAGGAACCGGCATAGAATTGGATGTGGCTCTTGTCCACCAGAGAGATAAGGATATGAAACCTCACGAAATCATGATATCCGAATCACAGGAACGCATGTTGGTCATCATAGAAAAAGGGTATGAGGACAATGTAAGGGAGATTTTCGGGAAATGGGATTTGCAAGCTGTTAAAATTGGTACAGTCACAGATGATGGCATGCTTAGGGTTCTGGAAAATGGCAAACTCGTAGGTCAAATCCCGGCAAAGTCCCTAGACGGAGGGGCCCCAAGTGTAAAAAGGAAAAGCAAACGCCCTACGTACCTTGATAAACAGGCAATGGATCTATCAAAAATTCCCGAGCCTACGGATTTAAATAATATTCTGCTAAGGCTGCTTGATTTACCCAATATATCCAGTAAAGCCATAGTATATGGCCAATTCGATCAAACGGCTGGCACAGATACTGTAGTAGCTCCCGGATCAAATGCGGCAATACTGAGAATCAAAGGATCAAATAAAGGGATTGCCATTTCCGTTGACGGTTATGGTTACTATTGTTATTTAGATCCTTTTGAGGGTGGTAAACAAGTGGTGGCCGAAGCGGCTAGAAATCTTGTTGTCAGTGGAGCTAAACCACTAGCTCTAACTGATGGTTTAAATTTCGGTAATCCGGAAAAACCCGAGATATTCTATCAATTTGAAAAATGTACTGATGGTATATCAAAGGCTTGTAAAGGAATGGAAATCCCCGTCATAAGTGGTAATGTGAGCTTTTACAATGAAGGTAGGGAAAGGGCGGTTTATCCCACACCTATTATAGGTATGGTGGGAGTGCTGGAAGATGTAAATAAACACTGTACAATGGGATTTAAAAAAGAAGGTGATGTAGTTGTACTTTTAGGTGAAAACACTGATGAGTTAGGTGGCTCAATATATTTAAAAGAAGTACTTGATATGGCAATAGGGCCATCGCCACGTCTTGATATAGAGAAGGAGAAAAAAGTACAAACTTGCTGTTTAAAAGCCATTGAACTTGGACTTGTAAGTTCTGCACATGATATAAGTCAAGGGGGTCTTGCTACAGCCTTGGCGGAATGTTGCATAGCCGGTAATTTAGGTTTTGTAGGCGAGATTGAAACAGATTTACGCCTTGATACACTTCTTTTCGGTGAAGGGCAATCAAGAATTATCTTAAGTTTACCTGAACAAAACCTTTCGATTTTAAACAAACTTGCTAAAGAAATGCAAGTTCAGACAACCATACTGGGTTTTGTAAAATATGGAGGCTTAAAAATTTCAGTAAAAAAGGGAAAACGAATGGCTGGGATTCTGGATATATCCCTAGTAGAAATTTCTAAAGTGTGGAATAATGCTATAAAACGGAGAGTTGAGCGATGATTGGTAAATTAAATGAGGCATGTGGTGTTTTTGGTATATTTAATCGTAAGGTGGATCCGGCACTTGGACGTAGTATATACTATGGTCTTTATGCACTACAGCATAGGGGCCAAGAAAGTGCAGGAATTGCCGTAACTGAAGGTGATGGAATCAAACATCATAAGGGAATGGGTTTAGTTTCTGAGGTGTTCAATGATAAGGTGCTCGACAGGTTGGCAGGACAAATAGGCGTGGGTCATGTGCGTTACTCCACTGCAGAAGATAATACTCTGATAAATGCACAACCCCTTGTAGTGAAATATAAAAAAGGTGCATTGGCAGTGGCTCATAATGGGAATCTTGTCAATGCACATGAACTCCGAAAAGAGTTAGAGGAATATGGGACAGCATTTCAAACAAATATAGACAGTGAGATTGTGGCTTTTTTAATTGCACGGGAGCATTCAGAGGATATCATTAAAGCTGTTGGCCACTGCATGGAAAAAATAGTGGGTTCATATGCCTTTATTATTATGACAGAGGATAAATTAATTGGTATGCGAGATCCACATGGCATAAGGCCTCTTTGCTTAGGAAAGCAAAACGATTCCTATATTCTGACATCTGAAAGTTGTGCACTTGATACTATTGATGCAGAATTCATAAGAGACATAGAGCCTGGGGAAATTGTAATTATAGACAAAGACGGTGTAAAAAGCATAAAAAAAGCCAATACTGAGCAAAAGTCATTGTGTGTATTTGAATTTGTGTACTTTGCACGACCTGACAGCACTATAGATGGCGGGAATGTGCATGTGGCCCGTTGGAATGCAGGAAGATTGCTTGCGAAGGAGTACCCAGTGGATGCTGATTTGGTTATAGGGGTACCTGATTCGGGGACAGTTTCAGCCATGGGCTATGCTGATGAGGCCGGTATTCCCTTTGGCATTGGCCTTATTAAAAATAAATACGTTGGCAGAACTTTTATTAAAGCTACAGAAACCTCAAGGAGAATTGGAGTTAAAATAAAATTGAATCCTGTGAGAGAAGTTGTGCGAGGAAAGCGGTTGATTATTGTAGATGATTCCATAGTCAGAGGTACTACAAGTGGGTTAATAGTTAATGTATTAAGACAAGCCGGGGCCAAAGAAGTCCATGTCCGGATAAGTTCACCACCTGTGATGTATTCATGCTATTTCGGTATTGATACATCTACTCGCAAAGAGTTGATAGGTGCACAGCGGAAGGTTGAAGAGATAAGGCAACATATTGGGGCAGATAGCCTGGGTTATTTAAGTCTAGATGGTCTTGTACAGGCTACGGGTCTTCCAAGGGAAAGATTTTGTTCAGGGTGTTTTTCAGGTGTCTATCCCTTGGAAATACCGAAGGAAGGTAAACGCTATGTATTCGAAAAGCGTTAACCTAAATGATGAGGTGATTTGAAAGTGAAAGGTGCTACATACAAATCCGCAGGTGTGGATGTGGATGCAGGTAATCGAGCTGTGAAATTAATAAAAAAACATGTGGAATCTACTTTTAGACCTGGGGTCCTGGGCGACTTAGGTGGATTCGGTGGTTTTTTTCAGCTTAATACGGATGGATATAAGGAACCGGTTTTGGTTTCGGGTACGGATGGTGTTGGGACAAAATTAAAAATAGCTTTTATGATGGACAAACACGATACTATTGGCATAGATGCAGTGGCCATGTGTATAAATGATATTTTAGTGCATGGTGCAAAGCCCCTGTTTTTCTTGGATTACATAGCCCTCGGAAAACTGGTTCCGGAAAAAGTGGCTGATATTGTAGGTGGTATAGGGAAGGGATGCAGGTTGGCAGGATGTGCACTTCTCGGAGGAGAAACGGCGGAGATGCCGGGTATGTATGCTGAAGATGAGTATGATATTGCCGGGTTTGCGGTGGGAATTGTGGACAAGGCCAAAATCATTGATGGTTCCACTGTAGAAAAAGGAGATATTGTCATCGGAATTGCATCTTCGGGCCTTCATAGCAATGGCTATTCACTGGCTAGAAAGGTGTTTTTTGAGATTGGCAATCTTTCAGTAAAAGATTATATACATGAGTTTGGTCGGACATTAGGTGAAGAAATATTGGAGCCGACCAAGATATATGGAGAAATCGTCAGACTTGTGGACAACCGTAAAATCCACGGCATGGCACATATCACTGGTGGAGGTCTTATTGAAAATTTGCCCAGGATCTTGCCTCATGGACTTGAATTTAAAATTAATACAAATTCTTGGCAGACACCTTCCGTATTCAATATGATTCAGAAAACAGGTCATATAGAAGATGATGAAATGTACAGGACTTTCAACATGGGTATAGGCTATGTAATTGTTGCACAGAAAGAAGCAGTTGATGATGTACTAGAAACCATAGCACAATCAGGTGAAAGGGCTTGGGTTATTGGGGAGGTTTCCAAAGGGGAAGGTGGAGTGGTATTTTGTCGAAGCTAAGGCTTGGGATTTTGGTTTCCGGTGGTGGTTCAAATCTTCAATCAATTATAGATAAATGTGAGTCTGGTTATATTCCGGCGGAAATCGCCATTGTTATTTCCAGTAAAGAAGGTATTTACGCCCTTAAAAGGGCCGAAAAACACAATATCCCTGCTGTAACAGTGCTTCCAAATAAATATAGAGATAGGCAGGCTTATGAGGATGAGTTGATAAAAATTCTTCGCAATTATGATGTGGGTTTAGTTGTACTTGCAGGTTATATCAGGGTTTTATCTCCACATTTCATAAGAGCATACAGGAATAGAATAATAAATATTCATCCTGCATTAATACCTTCTTTTTCCGGTATGGGCTATTATGGTGCCAAAGTACATAAAGCCGTAATCGATTATGGTGCAAAGATAACCGGTGCCACAGTTCATTTTGTAGATGAGGGCACGGATACGGGCCCTATTATCCTTCAAAGGACGGTGCCAGTGGAAGATGATGACACTCCTGAGACCCTTGCGGCGAGGGTGCTTAAGGTAGAACATAGCATATATCCTGATGCTATAAAGCTATATGCTGAAGGTAAACTCAAAATAAATGGCCGCAGAGTAAAAAGAGTTAGTAAGGAGGAGTTTTGATGATAAAGCGGGCACTTATATCTGTTTCAAATAAGAATGGGCTTATAGAGTTTGCAAAGGGCCTTCGGGATTTAGGGGTTGAAATCCTTTCAACAGGAGGTAC
>CAYMGK010000144.1:0-1326 GCA_964389965.1 uncultured Clostridia bacterium
CCAAATATCTTTTTTATTCAATGAAGTTCTCCCTTTCATAAGTAGAGCAAAAAGGCCGACCTCGGGCCTTTTCGCTCCATACCTAAAGGTCTTTAAATGAGACCTAAATCTTTCATAGTTTCTTCAACCTTCGGGGCCAGATCATCAAGGTATTTTTCAGCTTCTTCATGATCCATATATACATGATACATTTTTGTTTCTGTGGCCCATTCATCGAATTCCGGGTTGTCAAATGCCGCTTTCCCTGCTTTTCTTAGAATTTCCAAAATCGCAGGATCCGTGTCTTTGTGTACCCCTACAGCCCTTAATCCTGCGATTACAACATCATAGCCCATTTCAACAAATGTAGGAACATCAGGATAGTCCGGATCCCTTTCTGTTCCGGTAGTACCCAATATTGTAAAATCACCGGTTTCTATATGTGAAAGTGCCGCTGTGGAAGAAGTAGCTGCAGCATCAATATGTTTCCCCAAGAGGTCTGCCACTTGAACACCACTGCCATCAAAGGGAACTATTGTAATAGCATCTTGTAGACCTGCTTCTTCAACCATCATTCCTGCAGCCAGTAACCAAAAGCCTGCGATTCCAATTTTCAATGTGTCGCCATTTTCTTTAGCTTCAAGGGCGGCCTGTCTGAAATCTTCGAAAGTTTCCCACCCATAATCTGTATGGGTAACCAATATAACATCCTGAAGTGTAAACATATTAATCAAGGCAAAATCCTTGTAAGTTGTATCAGTTATTCCTTTTGGTGCATTAGATAATACATCAAATTGCAACATAGCAAGGGTGTAGCCATCTGGCTCGGCAGCTAAGGCCTGAGTCAAACCAATATCTCCATCCCCACCACTGACATTTTGAACATGTATATCAACACCTAATTCTTTTTCAAGGTAACTCATATACCCACGAAAAGCAATATCAGAACCACCGCCAGGACTCCAAGGGCAGATGGCTGTTATTGGTCCCTCTGGATAATCTATTTCTTCAACTATGTCACCTTCAGCAGCTTCACCATCATCTTCAACAGGGGCTTTCCCACCACCACAACCGGTTAAGACTAAGCTCAATACCATTATTACTATCAGGCTAAAAGATAGTAATGATTTATTACCTTTTCTCATGAATTTAACCCTCCATTTTCAATATAATATTCATTGTTTACGCATTGTCTGCACCCCAAGTTCAAAGGATATACCGAAGAGTTCAATTCACCTCCTCCTTCGAAAATATAGGATTTTCAACAATCTTTATTGCGATATTGATCAAAGCCTTGATGTATCATATTTGTGAATTAAAATAATTTGAGAATAGTTATTTTAATAC
>CAYMGK010000144.1:1336-4957 GCA_964389965.1 uncultured Clostridia bacterium
AAAAGGGTGTTCATTCTACCTGGCCCCCATTTTATCAAACCATTAAAAATAATTCTTACCCTAATTAAAACAAAATGTATTTTGCGATTTGGTGATGTTTTTATATTTTAATTTACCTTCAACAGGTATTAAATACTTTTAGACTCTGTAGGGTTTTGGGTCGACTAATGCTTGAATTAGGGCGGGTTTGTTTGATTCACAGGCTTGACTTAAAGCTTCTTTGTAGTCTTGAATATTTGCAACTTTGGCACCGTACGCCCCAAAACTCTCGGCCAGTTTCTTGATATCAGGGTTACCGAAAGTAACACCATAAGAGGGAAAACCTTTTCGTTCCTGGTTCATTCTTATTAGACTTAGTGTACTATCATCTAAAATTACAGCAATTATAGGGATGTCCTCTCTTACACATGTCTCTATTTCCGCCATACTCATACCAAAACCGCCGTCACCTATAACCGCAATTACTGGTTTTTCAGGATTTAGTAGTTTGGCTGTCATTGCCGTGGGTAAACCAAAGCCCATTGATGAAAGGCCATTTGACATAAAGAAAGTTCCAGGTTCATAGGTTGTCCACATTTGGCCCATGAGCATTTTATGTGCACCAACATCACAGGTGGCTATAGTGTCCCTTGGCATCATTTCCCTGGTTAGACTTACTACTTGATGTGAGGCTAGATTATCCGACGGCTTTGTAATAGTTTTAAAAAGTCTTTTTTTGTAATCATTTAATTCCTCTTTACTCCATTTATTTTCAGGCTTCACATTTTTCGAAATTTCACTGATAATCACCTTTATATCACCGAAGACATCACAGTATGAGGGATAGAACTGATCTAAGTTAGGAACAATATCAATATTTATTGTGGGAATATCGTGATAAATCCATTGCCTATCAAGTTCCACAACATCATACCCCACCGCCAAAATCAAATCCGCCGATTTGATCATTTCAATAAGTACACTTTCACCTAGCATTTCAATTACACCGGCACTTAATGGATGATCCTCTGGAATAATTCCCTTGGCCTTAGGTGGTGTGATTACAGGGACTTGAAGTTTTTCTGCCAATTGGGTTATTTCTTTGTGGGCTTTACATTTAGTGGCTCCAAGACCTGCCAAAATAATAGGCCGTTTGGCTTTTGCAATATCCTTGCAAATTTGACTTACATCCCCGGTAAAAGTTGAAACAAGCCCATCAGGGGCCGTTTTCCATTCCTTTTGTTCGACTTTCATAGTTGCAATATTGCTGGCCAAGTTAAGGTGAACCGGACCTTGAACACCGCTCTTTGCAGTTTTTATAGCCTTGCTAATTATCTGTGCACATGATTCAGGCTCGACTTTTCCGCTCCACTTTGTTATAGGCTTATAAAGTGATACTAAATCAAGCACTTGATGTGTAGCATATTGGGAAACAGCCGGGCTCATATTCCCTGTTATAGCGATTAAAGGTGCACGATCCAAATAAGCATTAGCAACACCTGTAGCCATATTAGTTGCACCGGGACCTAGGGTGGAAACACATACACCGGGCTTTCCTGTAATTTCACCAAAAGCACTAGCCATAAAAGAGGCGGTGTTTTCATGTTTTGTAAGAATAAATCTTATGCCTTCTTTTCTAGCCGATTCCATAAAATGGGTCACTTCTCCGCCTGGGTACCCAAAAATGTACTCAATTCCTTCTTTTTTAATTGCTTTTGCTAATACATCAGCGACAATCAATTTCCCACTACCTTTCTATATTATGTTTTTCATAGACTACATTTATAGTTTGGCACTATCTTCTTAATGACATTTTTAAAATCTACGTTAGACTTAAATATTAGTCTTTTTAACCCTTTAAGTTCATCTTCGAAGGTGTTTGCATCAGTAAATGTGGGCTTTGCGATGAAGATCTTTCTATACTTTGTGGCTGTTACGCCTTCTTCACTCAAAAGTAGTTCTTCGAAAAGTTTTTCCCCCGGCCTAAGGCCTATGTACTTTATATCCACATCCACTTCAGGTTCCAATCCGGAAAGCCTTATCATATCCCTAGCGAGATCCACTATCTTCACTGGTTCACCCATATCTAAAATGAATATTTCACCACCTTTAGCTAGGGCACCTGCTTGTATTACAAGCTGTGTTGCTTCAGGGATTGTCATGAAATATCGGATGACTTCCGGGTCGGTCACCGTTACAGGGCCTCCGTTTTCGATTTGTTTTCTAAATAAAGGGACAACACTCCCCTCACTTCCTAAAACATTTCCAAACCTCACTGCGGAAAACACTGTATCACTTTCCATGGACATTTTTTGCACTATGATCTCTGCGATCCGTTTTGATGCTCCCATAATATTCGTTGGGTTTACCGCCTTATCAGTGGAAATTAGGGTAAATCTATCAACTTTATACTTATTCGCTACCTCAGTCACATTCAATGTCCCGAAAACATTGTTTTTTATAGCCTCTGTAGCGTTTTGTTCCATCAAAGGAACATGTTTATGTGCGGCAGCATGGAAGACTACAGTTGGCCTGTGTTTTTCAAATACGGATTCCAATCGCCCTTTATCCCTTACACTTCCAATTAATGAGGTGTATTTTAATTTTGGAAATGAGGTTTTTAAATCAAATTCAAGATCATATATATTGTTTTCGCTAATATCAAAAATCACCAATTCAGTGGGTTCAAATCTGGCAATTTGCCTGCATAGTTCAGAACCAATGGAACCACCACCACCTGTCACAAGCACCACTTTGTCTTTCAGATAGCCTGAAATTTCTGGGAGATTTACTTTGACAGGCTGCCTGCCTAGGAGGTCTTCGATCTTTACATCCCTCAATCTCTTTACATTTACCTTACCATCCAGAAGTTCATAAACCCCCGGCACTATCCTTAACTTACACTTTGTTCCACTGCAAATATTAACTATCTCTCTTATCTGAAGTCTATCAATGGATGGCATGGCAATTACTATTTCCTTGATATTCTTCCTTGAAACCACCTCAGGTACTTGGGCCCTATCGCCGTAAACTTTGACACCATGTATGCGCATACCATGTTTGTTTTCATCATCATCTATTATGGCAACAGGCCTCATTTTTAGATCCGGGTGTTTGTTAAACTCCTGTATAACCATTGACCCTGCTTCACCTGCACCAATGACCATAACATTCCGGCCACCTTCTGACCTCCTCAGTATAGGTGCTACACCATCAAAGGTCCTTAAGACAAATCTGCTGCCACCTACGAAAGTAGTTAATAAAAGCCAAAATAAAATATATATGCTTCGAGGAAAGGTTTCACTAATCATGAAAGTATATCCTAAAAGAGTAAGAGCACTGAAAGAAGTAGCCAATACTATGGATATGAGCTCATTTATACTGGCATATCTCCAAATCCGATTATATAAATTAAAAATCAGAAAACCGCAAATTGCTATAACAGCAGCTTCAGTATAAGTCTGCTTGAATAATGCCAGATATTGCTTTGGGACCTTGTTGTCAAAGCGCAGAACAAGGGATAAATACAAAGAAATAATTGTTATTCCAGCATCAAGGACACCCATAAAAACCTTGCGCAATATAGCCTTCACTCTTAAAATTCCTTCCATATGTATTTAATGCCACAGGGACTATTTAAGC
>CAYMGK010000145.1:0-4885 GCA_964389965.1 uncultured Clostridia bacterium
AGTCGTTTCATTTCTGAGCGCCATCTTCCAAGCATGCTACTGTTAATTCCTAAATAGGGGGAGAATCAACTGCACCTCCCAAGATAATTATAATACCTTATCTAAGTGTCTGGCAAATCGGGGGAGGGTCAGCTACTCTACTGGAGCCATTAGGCTTAAAAGAAAGAGAATGATAAGTAGGCTTGTTCTTGTAAGTCCTTTTTTATGTAATTGTAATTCTTAAATACTATATACTACATGACAATTAAAATTCCTGCTTTTTTCAACGAAACTTTCTGTAAAATGTACCAATTCCGGCTTATTTAGTTTGTTTTGTGATTAAACTGAAGGGTTTTAAAAACCCCCTATGCCTTATTTGGCACAAGGGGGTTTTTTTTGTTTGGTAATACATGTTAGTGATTTATATTAGTCTTTTGGAAAACCAAATACGATGGCTAGTATACCCATTACGGCTAACAGGTAGGGGTAGTATAGTGCAGGCATTATTTGTATTGGTGAAAGCTCTGATAGCTGGCCTGCGAGAAGTAGTTGTGCACCATATGGTATAATTCCTTGCCATACACAGGAGAATATATCCAGCAAGCTAGCACTTCGACGCAGGTCTACTTCGTTGTCTTCGGCAATTGTTTTCGCCATAGGCCCTGTTATGACAATTGCTACTGTGTTGTTAGCTGTACATATGTCTGCAACTGATACTAATGCTGCAATTCCAAATTCTGCACCTTTTACTCCTGTTATTCTTTTACTAATTGTGCTGAGCAAGTAATCAATCCCGCCATCTCTTGAAATCAGTGCTGCAAGGCCACCTATAAGTAGTGATAATATGAATATTTCTTGCATTGAGGTAAAGCCTTCATAAACTGTCTGGGAAAATGCTATAAGACTTAGGCTACCATCAAAAATACCAATAGCACCTGCAAAAACGGTACCTATAATAAGGACTAAAAATACATTCATCCCCAATAATGCAAGAACTAAGACTGTAATATAAGGCAGTATTTTTATAATGTTATACTCTAACTCAGCTGGAATGTGGCCACTTACACCAAAAATTATCATAACTATAATAGTTAGTATTGCTGCTGGAATTGCTATTTTGAAGTTCATAATAAATTTGTCTCTCATATCAACACCTTGGGTTCTAGTAGCTGCTATGGTAGTATCTGAAATCATTGAAAGGTTATCACCAAACATTGCACCACCTACTACAGCTCCTACTGCAACTGCTACGGGAAGTTGGGCTTTTAGCGCCATATCTACTGCAATAGGTGCTACAGCTCCTACTGTACCCATAGATGTCCCCATTGCTGTGGCTACAAAAGATGAAATAATGAAAATGCCTGGCAAAATCAGGCTTGGTGGTATTATTGAAAGTCCAAAGTTTACTGTTGAGTCTACACCCCCCATAGCGTCTGCTACAGCGGAAAAGCCTCCAGCTAAGAGATAGACCATACACATTATGATAATATTGCTATCACCAACACCACCAACAAATGTGTCCATTTTTTCATCCATGCTACCTTTGCCTAGTATAAATGCCACTATAATACCTACTATAGCTGCTACAGGGGCTGGTAGTTGATAGAAGGCATGGTCCACTCCCTGTACGTTAAAATAAATCCCTGCACCCAGGAACAAGGCCAAAAACACTCCTAAAGGTAAAAGGGCTACAGGATTTTCTTTTTTCACTTAAATCCTCCTTTTTATTTTTATTTTTGTTTGCCAGCCACAATGGGCTGGCAAATATGCACCAAGTAATACTATAACATAGCCTAAAAATATAAGCTGTTTATTTAACTTTTTCCTTCACTATTTTAAGCGCTTGATCTAAATCTGAAATAATATCTTCTACATCTTCAATACCAACAGAAAGTCTTACTTGCCCATCAGTAATCCCTGCTTTTAATCTTTCTTCACGGGGTATTGGTGAATGGGTCATAGAAGCTGGATGTTGGATAAGGGAGTCAATACAGCCTAGGCTCACTGCAAGTGTTATAGTTTTTACATTGTTCATAAGTATTTTACCCGCTTCTAAACCATCTTTTAATTCAAAACTCATCATACCACCAAAGCCGTCCATTTGTTTTTTTGCAAGTTCATGCTGTGGGTGTGAAGGTAGGCCTGGATAGTGGACTTCGTCAATTAACGGATGTTTTTCTAGAAATTCCGCCACTTTTTGGGCATTGGCACAATGTCTATCCATTCGCGCTCCTAAGGTTTTTAGACCTCTAAGTAATAGCCATGCATCAAATGGCGATAAAACTCCGCCAAAATCTTTCAAGTAAGGCATTCGCATTGTGTCAACTAATTCTTTAGAGCTGACAATAAGGCCTGCGATTACATCACCGTGGCCACCTATATACTTAGTTGCACTGTGGACAACTACATCAACACCATGTTCGATTGGCCGCTGTAAATATGGTGACATGAAGGTGTTATCTATTATTACACGTGCATCATGTTTATGTGCTAGTTTTGATAGTGCTTCTAAATCTACCATACTTAATGTAGGGTTAGCGGGTGTTTCTGCATAAATCACCTTAGTATTTGGTTTTATTGCTTCTTCCACTTTGTCTAAATCAGACACATCTACCATTGTTACTTCTATACCGTATTGTGGTAATAAACCCTGTATAAGATCATGTGTACAGCCATATAGTGTATCACCTGCTACAAGGTGGTCACCCTGTTTTAAAAAGGATACTAAACTAGTGGAAATAGCTGCCATACCTGAAGCTGTTGCCAGAGCTGCTTCCCCACCCTCGAGCACTGCCATTTTTTCTTCTAGTTCTGTAGATGTTGGATTGCCAAGTCTTGTATAAATATAGCCTGTATCTTCACCTGCAAAGCGCCTAGCGCCTTGATCTACATCTTTAAATACAAATGTGGAAGTTTGGTATATTGGTGTTGCATGAGCTCCAGTTACTGGACAAGGTTTTTGACCGGCGTGAATAGCTCTTGTATTAAAGCCCCTTTTATCTTGCATCAATATGACCTCCAAAATATTTTATTTATCCTCGGTAATATATAGGTGCAAGATATGTGCCAACACTTAACTGCTGATATTTTAAGCGTATTTGGTAAAGTTTTCTACCAATGTGAAAATCCGCCGGTAGATTTTTTTACCGCTGGATAGTAGACTTACCAGAAATCATATACTTTCACGGCTTATTTTGTAACGCCTCATTTTATTAATTACCGTAGGGTGTGTTACACCTAGTGCTTTAGCTGCTTTTCTAATGCTACTATATCTAGACAATGCATCTATAATTGCTTTTCTTTCAGTTTCTACAACCATGTCTTTTAAGGTTCTTTGTGGGATTTGTTGTTTTTTAGATACAGTAGACCTTCTAAATTCTTCGTCTTTTAAAATAAGATGGTGGGATTTTATTATTTCATCGCAGAGATTCATGGCTCTTTCTATAACATTAGAAAGTTCCCGAATATTTCCAGGCCAGTCGTAATTTTTTAGTCGCTGCATGGCCTTATCACTTATGCCCTTAACTTTTTTATTCATTTTATATGATAGCTTTTTTATAAAGGCATGTGTTAAAATAGGGATATCTTCTTTCCGTTTTCTTAAAGGTGGGATAATAAGGGGAATGACATTTAACCTGTAATAAAGATCTTCACGGAATTGACCGTTTTTAAGTAGTTTTTCTAAATCTCGGTTAGTAGCTGTAACTATTCTCACATCAATAGGTATTTCTTCATCAGCACCTACCCGTCTTATTTTGTTTTCTTGTAATACTCTAAGTAGTTTTACTTGTAGGTGAGTGGACATTTCTCCTATTTCGTCTAAAAAAAGTGTGCCTTTGTCTGCATATTTAAAAAGACCTTGTCTACCGCCTTTCTTAGCTCCTGTAAAAGCACCTTCTTCGTACCCAAAAAGCTCGCTTTCAAGTAAAGAATCAGGTAATGCTGCACAATTTATCGGCACAAAGGGTTTATCCCTTCGTGGACTTGCCATATGTATGGATCTTGCGAAAAGCTCTTTACCTGTGCCGCTTTCACCCCTTATTAGTACTGTTGACTCACCTTTAGCAACTATTTTGGCCAGCTGTTTTACTTCATTTATCTCCTGGCTTTTTCCTAGAATTTCGTCAAAAGTTATCATGGGAGGCTGTGTGAATACATGTACAAGCTCCATGACATTTTCTATATCTTTAAGTGAAGCAACTGCGCCTATAGGATCTCCTTCTTCATCAAGGATAGGCCGCCCTGTAGTAATATAATGACTTTTTGATTTTTTAGTGTTTATCATTATTTCTTGATTGTCGTAACTTTCTCCAGTAACTATGGTTCTTAACATGGGGATATCTGAAGATATAATATCTGCAATGTTTTTGCCTAAAGCATCTTTTGCTTTTACTTTTAGTATTTTTTCTGCAACTGTATTAAAATTAGTTATTATACCTTTGTTGTCAATAGCTATTATGCCTTCACCTGTAGCGTCAAGTACTGCTTTCATATGTTTTTCTCGCTTTTCTTGTGGTAGGAGTTTTATCTGGCTAACTTCAAATACATCTTTTTGTTTCCTAAGTTCATCTATAAGATGGGAACAGGATACATTAAAATCATTGTCCATCTTAAGACATATTAAACCTGGATCAACTTCAAGTGCTTTAAGGTTCACCCTATACTTGTAAAGTATTTTTAATATATCCAAAACCATGCCAATTCTGTCTTTTGTTGTTAGTTTTAGGCGAATAACTTCACCCAAGACCCTCACCTCCAATATCAATATCTAATTGGCAATGGATAATATATTTTTATTTTATTTGCTAATGTTTATTATAGCACAAATATCACAAATAGTTTGTTAGTGCCGTTAATATCAAGTAAAAGTTGGCAAGCTCCCCTTTGATGTCTCCTACACACCTTC